>JAZAOF010000109.1:0-13363 GCA_036228265.1 Myxococcota bacterium
ACTACGCGCGGCACTGTGCCGCCCTCGACTTCTGGTCGATCAACGACCACGCCGCCAACATCACCGAAGACGACTGGGCCAATACCGTGGAATCCATACGCCAGTGCAACCAGCGCGCCGGCGACCCGGAGAACCCCGACCTGGTCTCCTTTCTCGGCTGGGAATGGACACAAATGGGCCTCACCCCGGACACCCATTACGGCCACAAGAACGTGGTGCTTCGGGACACCGACGACGCTGGCATTCCTACCCGGCCCATCGCCGCCAGCGCCGGTGGCGTCGCGTCCAATCCCCCGGCGGTCTTCAACCGCGGCATGCTCGCCCTCTCGGGCCAACGCTTTCGCGATCTCGCGGCGCGCTGGACCGCACTCTCCGAAACCACCGTGTGCGATGAAGCCCCCGTACGCGAACTCCCGCCCAGTTGCCGTGAAATTGCAGCCACCCCGGCCGACCTGTTTGCGAAACTCGACGACTGGGGCTTCGAATCCATCGTCATCCCCCACGGTACATCCTGGGGGGTCTACACCCCTCCGCGATCGACCTGGGACAAGCAACTCGAAGGCGCGCTGCACGACCCCGATCGCCAGACGCTGATCGAAGTCTACTCGGGACACGGCGATTCCGAGGCGTACCGGGATTGGACGACCATCGATCTCGACGAGAACGGAGAGCCGGTCTGCCCCGAACCCCGGGCGAACTATCTCCCCGCGTGTTGGCGAGCCGGGCAGATCATCGAGTCTCGCTGCATCGACGAGGGGGAAACGAAAGCCGAGTGCGCTCAACGGGGTGCCCGAGCTCGCCAACACGCGGCGAGGGCCGGCGTCTACCCCCACGTCGTCGTACCCGGGATCACCGGGGCGGAGATGACCGACGCGGGACAGTGCCGGGACTGCGACCAGCCCGCTTTCAACTACCGCCCGGGGGGCTCGGCCCAGTACATCGCGGCTCTCGGGAACTTCGACGAAAATGGTGAGAAACCGAGACGCTTCCGCATGGGATTCATCTCGTCCAGCGACATCCACAGTGCCCGGCCGGGAACGGGCTACAAGGAAATCCGGGCCTTGTCGGAATCCCCGGCACGCGTGCGTCCGACAGACGGCGGGATCGTCGCGAGTTTTCTGTCCGGGGAACCCGAGGAGCCCGCCAGTCATTCGCGAACCCTCGATGAAGCGAAGGCCCGGCTCAGCGGCTTGCAACTCGTCGAGAGCGAACGGGTCCGCTCCTATCTCTACTCGGGCGGACTGGTCGCCGTCCATGCCGACGGTCGCGACCGAAACGCCATATGGGAAGCCTTCGACCGCAGGGCGGTCTACGGCACCAGCGGACCGCGGATCCTCCTCTGGTTCGACCTCCTGGGCGAACAGGGCCCCAAGGCCATGGGCGCGGAGGTTACGACCCGCGATGCCCCGGTCTTCCGCATCCGAGCCGTGGGATCGCTCGAACAGGCGGAAGGCTGCCCCGACAGCACGATCGAGGCCCTGGGTGCCGAGCGCACCGAGAGTCTTTGCGCCGGCGAGTGTTACCGGCCCACGGACCAACGCCGCCGAATTTCCCATGTCGATGTCGTTCGAATCCGGCCGCAGATCCATCCCGACGAGGATGTCGCTTCGCTGATCGACGACCCGTGGATGCGATTCGAGTGCCCAGGAGGCACGGACGGCTGCGTGGCGACCTTCGTCGATCCCGAGTACCCGGCACTCGGCCGGGATACGGTCTACTACGCCCGGGCTTTCGAAGAACCGAGCCCGACGGTGAACGGCCAGCAGCCGCGCTGCGCCAAAGAGGACGGCAGCACGTGCGAAGCCGCTGACCTATGCCGCGACACCGGGACCTGCCTCTCACCCTACGCCCACCGGGCATGGTCGTCTCCCATCTTCGTCGACTACGAACCCCCATCCCTTTGAATCGCGGCCCCGTGCGGTCGCCCCTGGAGGAAAATGCATGACCCCCATCGACCGACCGGCCACGGCGCTCCAGATGCAGTCGTGCATCCACGCCAATGCCACCCTCGAACTCTCGCTGGCCGAGGCCCCGGTTCCGGAGCCCGGCGAAAACGAAGTCGTGGTCCGCATGGAGGCCGCCCCCATCAACCCCTCGGACATGGGCCTTCTCTTCGGACCGGCCGACATGGCCCACGCCCGGCAAACCGGGTCCACCGAGCGTCCGGTGATCACCGCCGACATTCCCGAAAAGCTGATGCGAACCGTGACCGCCCGCATCGACCAACCCCTTCCGTGTGGAAACGAAGGAGCCGGCGTTGTCGTCGAGGGGGGCTCGTCGGATACCGCGCAAGCCCTGCTCGGTCGAACCGTCGCCCTCCTCGGCGGAGCCATGTACGCCGAATACCGGGTGACCCCAGCCGCTCTATGCCTGTTGCTTCCCGAAGGCACGACGCCCGCCCAGGGGGCCTCGTGCTTCGTGAACCCGCTCACGGCGCTGGGAATGGTCGAGACCATGAAGCTCGAAGGGCACACGGCGCTCGTCCATACCGCGGCCGCCTCGAATCTCGGGCAGATGCTCGTCAAGCTCTGTTTGGCGGACGGGATTGCCCTGGTGAACATCGTCCGGAAGGAAGAGCACGCGGAGCAACTTCGCGCGCTCGGCGCCAAGCATGTCTGCAATTCCAGTGCTCCCGACTTCAAGAAGACCCTGGTCGAAGCCCTCGTCGAAACGGGCGCCACTCTCGGATTCGACGCCACCGGCGGCGGACCGCTCGCGAGCCAGATTCTGGGCGCCATGGAAGCGGCCCTCAGCCGCTCGGCCTCGGCCTTCAACCGCTACGGCTCGGAAACCCACAAACAGGTCTATATCTACGGCGGACTCGAGCGGTCCCAGACCGTCCTCGACCGAACCTACGGGATGGCCTGGGGCGTCGGCGGTTGGCTACTCCCTCCCTTTTTGAAGCGCATCGGCCCGGCGGCGGCCCAGGTTCTCCGCGAGCGCGTCGCCCGGGAGATCACCACGACCTTCGCGAGTCACTATTCCCGCGAAGTCTCTCTCTCGGAAGCCCTCCACATCGAGACCATCGCAAGCTACGGACGACAAGCCACCGGCGAGAAGGTCCTGATCAACCCCAGCAAGGGCCGCTGATCGGCGCGCTATCCTCCAAGCGTCGCCCAGGGAGTCCTCATCGATGCGCAGACGGATACCGGTTCTGCTCTTTCTTGCCCTGGCGCTCGCGATCGTGCTTCGTTTCACGGTGTTGCGACCGGACCCCATCTCGGTGGGCGTCACCCCGGCCGAGGTCAACCGCGTCGAAGCCACCCTCACCAACAGCAAGGCCGGTACGATCAAAACTCGACGACGCGCGCGCTTGTCCCCGGAAGTCGGTGGTCGAATCGTCGAACTCGTCTACCGCGAGGGCCACCGCGTCACCGCTGGGGAAGTCCTGGTCCGCCTGGCGGATGCGAGCCCCACCGCTCAACTCACCCTGGCCGCGGAAGACCTTCGCGTCTCCGAAGCCCGGGCCAAGGCCGCGTGCATCGCGCGAGATCGCGCCTCCCGGGAACTCGAACGCAAGCGCAAGCTCGCGAAGCGAAAGATCGTCTCGGCCGACATCCTGGACGAACTGCAAAGCGCCTCGGACGGGGCCCGGGCCTCGTGCAACGCCCACCGGGCCGAAGTCGACCGGGCACGCGCTGGAATTGCGGCCGCGGAACAAGAACTCGCGAAGTACTCGGTCCGCGCTCCCTTCGATGGCGTGATTGCCGAACAGAATGCTGAAGTGGGCGAATGGGTCACCCCCTCCCCGCCCATGCTCACGGCGCCAGCGATCGTCGACGTGCTGGACCCCGATTCGATCTATCTCAGCGCACCGATGGACGAAGTCGACTCGGGCGACATCCGGGTCGACCAGCGCGCCATCATCACCGTCGACTCCAGGCCGGGACAGTCCTTCCCCGGCCGAGTCGTACGCGTCGCTCCCTACGTGCTCGACTTCGAGGCCCAGAACCGCACTGTCGAGATCGAGGTCGAGTTCGACGACAACGCGGTGGCCGCACAGATCCTTCCCGGAACCTCCGCCGACGTGGAAATCGTACGCGATGCCCGGGACGGCGTCGTGCGGATTCCGACCCGCTCCCTACTGGAAGGCGACCGCGTCCTCGTCCCCGTCGAAGGGATCCTCGAAGAACGCGAGGTCGAGATCGGTCTACGGAACTGGAACTACGCCGAAGTGCGCAACGGGTTGGCGGAGGGGGAACTCGTCGTGACAACCCTGGACCGGATCGAGGTCGCGCCCGGCGCGCGCGTGGAAATCTCGAACGAAACCGGCGAATGAACTTGGACGCCTCGCCCCCTCCGATGATCGAACTCGAGGACGTCAAGCGGGTCTACTCGGTGGGCGAGAATCCCCTGGTCGCGTTGAAGGGCGTATCCATCGAGATTCGAACAGGAGAGTACGTGGCGGTCATGGGACCCTCGGGTTCCGGCAAGTCGACGATGCTCAATATCCTCGGATGCCTGGATCGCCCCTCTTCCGGAAGCTATCGGCTGGACGGCCGCGAGGTGGGTTCTCTCGATTCCGAAGAACTCTCGAAAGTGCGCCGCCACGAGATCGGCTTCGTCTTTCAGTCGTTCCATCTCGTGGCTCGGCTCACGGCGGCGGAGAACGTCGCGCTGCCCATGGTACTGGCGGGGATCGCGGAAGAAGAGCGTCGCGCGCGCGTGGCCGAGTCCCTGGAATCCGTGGGACTCAGCCAACGGGTGAACCACAAGCCCAACGAACTTTCGGGGGGCGAATGCCAGCGCGTGGCTATTGCGCGCGCCACCGTGATGAAGCCGCGGGTGCTTCTCGCCGACGAGCCCACCGGCAATCTCGACTCGGCCAATGGCGAACAGGTGCTCCAACTCCTGGCGCGCATGAACGCTGACGGTCTCACGCTCGTCGTGGTGACCCACGACCCGAACGTGGGGCGCCGATCCGACCACGTCCTGGTCTTGCGAGACGGAGACCTCGTCCAGCGCGTCCCCGGCCCGGAACTGCAGCCCGACGTGTTGTTCGAGACCACCCCATGAGAGCTCGGGACCTTTTCTCCTTTTCCTGGACGGCCCTCGTTCGTCATCGCCGAAGAAGCCTTCTCTCCATACTCGGAGTCACGGTGGGCGTCACCTCGGTCGTGGTGCTGACAGCGGCGGGAAATGGGACCCAGCGCTTCGTGAGCCAGGAATTTTCTTCGCTTGGCACCAACCTGTTGATCGTCGTACCCGGAAAGAACGAAACCACGGGAGCCCTGCCCGGCATGGGGGGCGTTCCAAACGATCTCACCCTCGGCGACGTTCGCGCCCTCGAACGTTCTCTGCGCGGACTTCGGCTCGTGGTGCCCCAGGCCATGGGGAACGACACCGTCGCCAACGGGGAGCGGCGACGCCAGGTGGCCATCGTGGGCACGACTTCGGATTTCCAGGAGATCCGCCAGTTGAGGATGACTGAGGGGCGCTTCTTGCCGCCGGGGGACATGGAACGAGGCGCCGCCGTCGCCGTCCTGGGAGCCAAGGTGGCGACGGAACTCTTCCCCAGCGAGAACCCCGTCGGTCGGGTCCTGCGTATCGGCGGATGGAGGATGCGCGTCACCGGGGTTCTTGCTCCCAAGGGTCGCCAACTCGGCCTCGATATCGACGACATGGTCATGGTCCCCGTAGCGACTGGAATGCGAATTTTTGACTTGAGCTCCCTTAGCCGGGTCAGCATCGAGATGGCGGCTCACACCGACCTCGATTCGACGAAGGCGCGCGTTCTTTCGCTCCTGGCCGAGCGCCACGACGAAGAAGATGTATCCGTCATTACGCCGGACACCGTGGTCGGGGCGCTCAACGAAATCCTACTGGCGCTCACCCTCGCGGTGGCGGGGATCGGGGCCATCTCGCTGGCGGTGGCGGGGCTCGGCGTCATGAACCTGATGCTGGTTTCCGTCTCCGAGCGCACGGCGGAGGTGGGTCTCCTGAGGGCCGTGGGAGCCACGCGCCAGCAGGTGCAGAGACTCTTCCTGGCCGAAGCGATCTTGCTCTCCCTGTGTGGAGCCGTGTCCGGGATTGTCGTCGGCTGGGGAATCGTGCGGGGGTTCGTGGCCCTCTACCCCGAGTTTCCGGCATCGCCTCCGGCCTGGGCGCTGGTGAGCGTGCTGGGGGTTGCCCTGCTCGTCGGAGCCTTCTTCGGCGTGCTTCCTGCGCGGCGGGCCACCGAAATGGATCCGGTCGCCGCGTTGTCGGGGAAATAGCCGTGGATATGGCGGGATACTTCGAACTGGGGATCGGCGCCGTGCGCAGCCATCGCCTGCGCTCCATGCTGTCGGTCCTGGGCATCGCGATCGGCATTGCCGCCGTGATCCTTCTCACCTCCATCGGCGAGGGGACGCGACAGTACATGCTCGGGCAGTTCACCCAATTTGGAACGAACATCATTGCGATCAACCCGGGAAAGATCGAAACGGCGGGAGTCCCCGGAATCTTCGGCGGAACGACCCACAAACTGAGCCTCGAGGACGCGGAAGCGATTCGGCGAATTCCGGGGGTCGATTCCGTCACCCCCCTGGCGTTCGGGCAGGCGCGGGTTTCGGGAAACGGCCGGGGACGGAGCGTCCTGATCTACGGAACCACCGCGGACATCGCGACGATGATGAAACTGAAAACCGGCCAGGGCTCCTTCCTGCCGGAGGGCGATCCCCGCCGCGGCTCACTCGTCACCGTGCTCGGCCCCAAGCTCAAGACCGAGCTTTTTGGGGATGAGAACGCGTTGGGCCGCTTCGTGCGCGTCGCCGATACCCGGCTCCGCGTAATCGGCGTCGTGTCACCCAAGGGTCGAATGCTCGGCATGGATCTCGACGATGCGGCCTACGTGCCCGTCGCGACGGCGATGCGGATGTTCAACGTGGATGAACTCCAGGAGATCGACGTCGAATTCGCCCACGCGGGTCTTTCCGAAAGCGTCGCCGAGCGGGTGCGCCAGCTGCTGATCGATCGCCACGGCGGAAAGGAAGACTTCTCCCTCTTCACCATGGCGGAAATGCTCCGGGTCTTCGACCGCGTGATGGAAGCGATCACCGCGGGCATGGCCGGGGTCGCCGCCATCTCGCTCTTGGTGGGCGCCATCGGCGTCTTTACCATGATGTGGATTACGGTGGGTGAGCGCGTCGGCGAAATCGGCTTGCTGCGAGCCCTCGGCGCGACCGCAACGGAGGTCCAGGGACTCTTTCTCTTCGAGGCCGTCGCGCTGACGATGCTTGGCGGCATGCTGGGCGTCGTCGGTGGCGTGGCCGTCACGCTCGGTATCCGGTGGCTGGTGCCGGGGCTACCCCTGCAGACTCCTCTCGAGTACGTGGGCGCGGCGCTTGGCGTCAGCGCGCTCACCGGTCTTTTCGCAGGGGTGTTGCCGGCGCGGCGCGCCGCGCAGCTGCATCCCGTCGAAGCGTTACGGACCGAGTAGATCCCGCGGTGCCCGCTTCGTAGCCGACCACCCTGGCTTCTCTGCCGCTAGCTCGCGTTGGCCGCGTCGAGACTGGCCTGGAGTCGCTCCGTCGCTTCGACAAATTCATCGATGAACTGGTAGATCACGTCCGCGGAACTGATCTCCTGGGTGAGACTGCCCACGACCTGCCCGACGGGCATGCCGATCAACTCGCGGGCCTTCGCGCCCTCCTTGCGGGCCGCCATCCCGATTCGGGTCTGGGCCTCGGAGCACGCCATGTACTGAAGTGGCATCGGCAGGGTTCCTGGGCAGTCTTCGCGCTCCCAGGCCTCGGTCCATGCGGTTCGAAGCAATCGCGCCGGCTTTCCCGAAAGCGAGCGCGAGCGCACCGCATCCTTGGGCCGTGCTGCAAAGAGCTTTTCCTTGACCAGGGGCGAAACGTCAGCCTCGCGCACCGTGAGCCAAACCGACCCGGTCCAGACTCCCGACGCTCCCAGCGCCATGGCGGCGGCGGCCTGGCGGCCGTTTGCGATCCCACCCGCGCCCAGCACGGGCGTGGGCGCCACGGCATCCACGATGTCCGGTATCAACACCATCGATCCGATCTCGCCCGTGTGCCCTCCGGCCTCGGTCCCCTGGGCGACGATGATGTCCACCCCAGCTTGCTTCTGCCGCTGTGCGTGTTCGACGGCTCCCGTCAGCGCGGCCACCTTGACCCCGTGTTCGTGGGCGAGGTCAATGATGTCCTTGGGCGGCGGGCCCAGGGCGTTGACCAACAACTTGACTCCCTCGTGGGCCAGCGCCACCGCCACGTGGTTGCGCCCACCCCCCTCGGTCCAGCCCAGCAGGCCCGTCCCCCCACCGCCGACGCCGGAATCGGGGGCTCCCGCATTCTCAGGGAGGGGCGGAACCTCGTACTCCTCGAGTACGCGCTCGATCCATTGCCGCGTCTCCTTGGGAATCATGTCCTGGAAGACTCCCGAGTCAACCTTCCCGGTCTGGGCATCTGCCTGACCCAGGCCGTCTTCCTTGCCCGCGTAGCTCATGGGCATCACCGTATCGACGCCGTAGGGCTTCCCGTCGACATGGTCATCGATCCAACGAAGCTCGAGCTCGAGTTGCTCCGGCGAGAACGCGAGCGCACCCAGGACCCCGAGACCGCCGGCGTTCGTAACCGCCGCAACCACGTCGCGACAATGGCTGAAAGCAAAAATCGGAACATCGATCCCGAATTCGTCACAGAGATTCGTGTGCATGGGAGTCTCCTATGGGGGCATCTTCGTCGGAACCCGGCGCTCACAGTGTACTCGCGTTTGGACGATTTCCGACTCGCCGGTTTCCACCCCGCACAACCGGGGCTTTCGCATCAGTGCCCGAGTTGCAGCGCGAGGTTCGAAAACCGGATGCCCCGCGCAAAGTGGCTCACCTCATCCGAATCCCCGGTCTGCAGGAACGCAAAGGAAAGGCCCGTCGCCGGCTCCGCGAACCCGATTTGTCCCCCGGCGCCCGGCCAGCCGAAGGCCGTCGGAGAGCGACCCCAGGTCGTTCCGAAACCGGCTCCGACGACCACGCCTAGAGTGCGATTGGCCGGCAGGTTCATCAACGGATCCCGGAGCGTACAGCGAACGTTCCCCGTGGCATCCGCGAGAACATCCGGCCGCCACAACTCGCCGGGATTGTGCACCAGCGCCTGGTAGAACCGTGCCAGCGTCTCGGCCGTCATCACTCCGCCGCCACCGGGAACCCCAGCTTCGATGGAGGCCACCGGGTCGAAACCCTCCCGGCGGGCTTCCGGCACCGAAAGCGGAACGATCCCAAGCTGCTCGGCCCGGGGAATCCCGAGCAAACGGGGCAAACCGAGCGGCCGCGTGATGTGCTCTTCGATGAAGTCACGAAAATCCAGGCCGCTCTGCCGTTCGATCAACTCGGCCAACACCCAGTGGGCGGATCCCCCGTGGTAGACATACCGGGTGCCGGGCTCGTATTCGAGTTCCCACCGGGCCAGTCGCGCAATGCGGCGCGCGGCATCGGCTCCCTCGGCGGGTCGCATGGAGGCATGGGGGAAGCCACAGGTCATGAGCAGAACCTGCTCGACGGTCACCGCCTCCTTCCCGTCGCCGCAAAACTCGGGGACATAATCGACAACAGGACGGCGCACGTCGATTCGGCCCTCCCCCATCAACAACCAGACGGCCGAGGCGACGATGGGCTTGGTCGCGGAGGCCACCGGAAACCGGGTCGTCGACTCCGCGACCCCGAAAGATTGCGTCCAGGCGACCTCGCCCTCGCAACCCAGGGCGAGTTGGCATCCGGCCAGGCCGTCGGCGATTTCCTTCTCCGCCGCTTCGCAAAGCGGCGCCGGATCGATGGGGGTGGCCACGCGTCTACTCCGGAATCCGTGCGAATCTTCCGGCTACGCGCCGAGGCGCTCGCCCGGATCAAAACGCACCGGCATTTCCTTGACCCCGTTGATGAAGTTCGAGCGGAGCCTTCGAACCGGCCCGGCGAACTCGGGGTTGCGAAGACGGGGCACGATTTCCTCGAAGATCGCGTTCAGTTCGAGCCGCGCGAGGTTGGCGCCGAGGCAGAAATGCTCTCCGATCCCAAACGAGAGATGCTCGTTGGGGTGTCGGCCGACATCGAATCGCTCCGCATCTTCGAAGACCTCTTCGTCGCGGTTCGCCGCGGCGTACCACATGATGACGGGGTCGTTCTCCTTGATCGCGCGGCCACGGATCTCCGTGTCCTCGGTCGCCGTCCGGCGAAAGTGGTGGACGGCGGGCTCAAAACGAAGAATCTCCTCGACGGCCGACGGGATCAGCGAAGGGTCATCCACGAGTCGCTGCAACTGGTCCGGCTGGTCCATGAGGAGCCGCATGCCGTTGGTCGTCACGGTTCGGGTGGTTTCGTTTCCCGCCACGGAAAGAAGCAGGAAGAAAGCGGAATACTCCATCTCCGAGAGCTTGTCGCCGTTGACTTCCCGGTGCAGGAGATGACTCGTCAGGTTGTCCTGGGGATTGTCGCGGTAGAGCTCGGCCACCTTCATGGCCTTCGTAAACATTCCCACCGAAGCCAGGGTGCGCTGCTCGTCGTTCTCGCCCAGCTCGGGATCATCGAAACCGATCATCTGGTTCGAAAGGTCGAAAATTTCCTGTCGGTCTTCATCGGGAACGCCCATCATGTCGCAAATCACCTGGAGCGGAAGGTCCGAGGCCACCTCCGTCACGAACTCGCACTCGCCCTTTTCGATCACGTCATCGACGATGCGGCGAGCGAGGTCCCGGATATGCGTCTCGAGACCCGCGACGTAGCGCGGCGTAAAACTCCTTTGGACCAACCGCCGAAACGCAACGTGGCGGGGAGGATCCATCATCAGCATGATGGGAAACAACCCGCCACCTTCTTCGGCTTGTTTCGCCATTGCGGCCATCTGCTCGTTCATTTCACCGCGTTCCATCCGCTGCCTCATCATCTCCTCGAGGCGAGGATTGGGCATATTCGTCCCCTTCCGCTGGGACGAAAAAAGGCGGGGATTGCGGGAGACGTAGCGGAGATCCTCCCACTTGGTGACGCACCAGAACGCCGCGCCACTAGACCCCTCGTGCCAGTGCACGGGATCTTCGTTGCGCATCTCGGTGAGCCATCCGTGGGGGCTGCCCTCGAGAAAGTTGTCGGGGTTGGTCAGGTCGATGTGGGAAAGCGCCATGGTTTCGTCTCCGTAAGGGGGCCAACGCGGATTTCAGTATACCCCCGAATCCAACGGGACCCGGCAGCGCCCCGTCTCCCCCCTCGTTCGCGACCCGGCTCGTTCAGCCGCTTTCGGAAAGCGACACGGCAGGATTCGCCCCGTACTGGAACACCGACGCCATTCCCGCTGCAAAGTGGTACAGGTTGTGACAGTGAAAGAACCAACGCCCCGGGTTGTCGGCATAGAACTCGATGTCGACTTCCTGGAACGGACCCACCCCAACCGTGTCCTTGATCGGTGCGTCGGGCTGGGACCACTCGCCGTTGCGGGCCAGCACGCGAAACGAATGCCCGTGCAGGTGCATGGGGTGCCACATCTTTGTCTTGTTGATCAAGCGCAGGCGCACGCGTTGGCCGGATTCGATTCGCATCGGCTGGGAATCGGCCATCTCCTTGGGGACGTAGGGTTCCGGGTAGTAGTGTCCCCCGATCGACCAGAGATACTTCCCCATCACCCCCCCGAGCGCGAGATCGATCTCGTTCGTTGGCCCTGCCGGCCATTGGGAATTCCCTGGAGCCTTGATGGTTTCGGAGAAGCCCATGCCGCCGATGCGCTTTCCGAAATCCGGACGCCCGAGATTCGGCTTCGTCTCGCCGCCCCCGGCATGGATCACGCCCACCACCTGGCTGGACTGGCCCAACGCGGCCCAGTGCAGCGTGAACGATCCGGACTTCTGGAGGGTCACCAACACGTCGTATCGTTCGGCCACGGCGATGGCGAGGCTGTCGACGACGAAAGGCTCACAGGGGTTGCCGTCGCAGGCTATCCCGGTCATTTCATGATCGTCCAGGGCAATCCGGAAGGTGCTGGAGGTCGCCGCGTTGATCAGTCGCAACCGCAGGCGATCGCCGGCGCGGCATTGGAAGGTCCACGGGTCGTCGTTCGCCTTCCCATTGAGCAGGAAACCGGGATAGTTGACGTCGATCTCGAAGGGCGATTTCGCCCCGGGAAGGTTGTAGAGATCACCGGAGGGAGACTCCACGGCCTCGGTCTTGGGCTGTTCACCGCGGATCTGGGGCACGATGCCGTAAGGCGACTGGTTCAACCAATCGTTCGCAAGGCAGGTCACGTCGTGGTCGTAGGCGTAGGCTGGCGAACGCTCCTCGACGATGAGGGGGCCGGAAAGTCCCATTTGCTCCTGCAATCCCGAGTGCGAGTGGTACCAGTAGCTCCCGGTCTGGACGAGCGGAAACTCGACGTAAAAGGATTCGTTCGAGCCGATGGGCAACTGGGTGACGTCGGGCACGCCGTCCATCCAGTTCGGAACGACCAGGCCGTGCCAGTGCACGGTGGTCGTCCCCTCCGGTACGGTCGACGGATTCAGCGCATTTTCCAGCACCACCCGGAAGATGTCCCCCTCGCGGTAGCGAATCTCCGGCCCCGGAAGCGTGCCGTTGACGAGCGTGGCGTCCACAGATTTCCCCAGCGGCGCGATCGACTGGTTGGCGATTCGAAACGTGTAGTCGGGGGCCGGGGCTTCCGGAAGAATCTTCGGCGAGGGCTTCGGCTCCGCCGATGTCTCCTTGGCCAGTACGGCACCGGGGCGCGCAACGACAATCGGAAGCGCGGCGCCCGCGGCGAGCAGTTCGCGACGAGAGAGGGTGGGACCCTTTGAACCCATTCTTCGACTCCTTGCCCCGAAGTGCTCTCGATGAATGCGGCACCGGGCGAAAAGGGAAAGCGACTCCCCGGAGAGACTGACCCGCAAAACGGCGAGCGCAACGGCGGGACGGCCGGGTCCCGGCGGGCTGCTCCCGGGGTGGTCGGTCCAGGCCGACGCCCCGGGTTCATTCGTACCCTCCCGGGGAGCGGTGTAGTCTCTCGCGACCTGGAACGATCGTCCCCCGGACGAGGAAGGAAGAGAACCCCATGACCCAACCCGTCATCGTCGAGGCCGTGCGCACCCCCATCGGAAAGCGCAACGGCGTGCTGTCGGGCCTGCACGCCACCGCCGTCCTCTCCCACGCCCAGAAGGCCGTCATCGAGAAGGCGGGGATCGCGCCCGAAGAAGTGCAACAGGTCGTGGGCGGCTGTGTCACCAAGGCCGGGGAGCAATCCTTCAACATCACCCGCAACGCCTGGCTGGCCGCGGGCCTCCCCTACCAGACCGCCGGCACCACCGTGGACTGCCAATGCGGCTCGGCCCAGCAGGCGAACCATTTCGTCCAGGGGCTCTTGCTGGCCGGCGCTGCAGAGGTGGCCATTGGCTGCGG
>JAZAOF010000110.1:0-7600 GCA_036228265.1 Myxococcota bacterium
GCCTGGTGCCCATTGAGGCTCGATTGGTGATTTGCGTAATCCAGCGACTCGAGCCAGATGGAGGCCAGGTCGAAACTCCAGTACTTGGCGCGCGGGGGCCGCACTTCGATCAGTAGTGCTTCGTCCTCTCCCAGGCAGAAGGAGCCTGTCCCGGCTCGCTGGTGGGCCTGCGCCCCCATGGCGGAGCCCCCGAATTCTTCCGGGGGGAACCGGTTCCGCATCCCCTCGCGCTGGGCGAGAGCCACTTGCAGCCACATATCGACGTTGGCCTCGACGTTGGCGGCCAACGCGTCGAGGCGCCGGGCCATGAAGCCCGGTTCGAGGGTGGCCGGAGGGGGCCGATCTCCGCTGTTGTCGATTCTCTCGATCCAGAGCGAAGCGGGAGTTTCGTTTTCCCAGTCGTAAAAGAACTGGCGTACCCAGATCGTTTCGGCGCCGGGATCGATGGGGAGCCAGTTGCCATCGCTCGGTTCGGGGCTCGCGATGATTTCGAAGCGGCCGTCTGCGTCGATGTCGATCTCGTCGGCATGGAGATTGCGAAGGGTGCGAACGCCACCCATGACCTGGAGCCCCAGGAAGTGCGCGCTTTGACGGCGGCCGGTGATGCGGTAGCTCGCGTTGTCGAGAACGAGGGCGTTGCCGTAGAGGGCGTCGGGGCAATCCCACCCCATCTTGTTTCGTCGCGTGAGCCAGTTGAAGCGAGGGTAATCGGGGTCGATGTCCTCGATGGCGACATCCAACGCATTGCGGAGCAACATCAGGAGATACCGATACCCCTCGGGTCGGTCGACAGCCGGGTCCGCGGATTCGACTTGGTGGATCCGCTCTCCGAGGGTCGCCAGGCGGCGGGCGAAATGCTGCCAGGCGCTCCCATCGAGAAGCTCGACTTCGCTGCCCTGGCCCCAAGCGTCGGAAGTGACGAGGTTCGTTACGAGCCAACGCGCATCGGAGATCAACTCCTGGCCTAGAGCGGTGCTTTTGGGGTCCTGGGATCGGGAATTTTTCAAGAGGTCCTCTCCGGGTTCTCGATGGGAATCGAAAACGAGTCGAGATAGTCGGCAAAAACCGCGTGGATGCGATCCGGGTCGAGACCAAATTCCTCCAACGTGGGGTGGTGTGAGCCGTGCTTGCCCTGGGGGTTTTCGTCGCTCCACGCGCGAATGCGCTTCTCGATCGCTTTCGAGAATTCGAGACCGAGTTCGTCGTAGACCGTAGCGACCGTTTCCAGTGGTCGTTCGACGAGATCGGACATCTGGACGTCGACGAAGCGCCCGGGCCCTTCCCGGCGCCGGAACGCCAGTGCGCGTCGGATGCCTTCGCTCCAGTTCGCGAGTTGCGCCTCGCCCAGGGAGGCTCGCGGCACGTCGTCGGAGAAAATGGAGCGAACGGTGGCCACGAGGCTACAGACCGAAGCGAGTACTCGGGCGGGATCGCGATGGGTCCATACGATTCGTGCATCGGGGTGGACCCGGGTCAAGGCGTCGAGAAAGAAGATGTCCGGAGGGTTTTTCAGGTTCCAACGATGCGGGGGGCAGCGCCACTGGAGCAACCGTAGAACCCGGGCGTGGTAGCGGTACGCGGGTTCCATGTCGCAGTCGAGCCACCAGGACAGGTAGCCCGGGAGGTCGGCCATTCCGTCGAAGTGAAGCGTGCGAAAAAACATTCCGAGGAGATCCTGGCTCTCGGTAGGGCTCGCTCCGGTATCGTCGTGCATCTTTGCGAGATCGGGTGCGGCGGCCTTCATCCCGGCCAGCGTTGCGTCCGCCAGGGCGATGCGGGGGTCATCGTGTTGGTGAGCCGTTTCGGGCGGAGGGGTTGGCCGAGCGGACTCCCAGCTTCTGAGGGAGCGCGCTGCTGGATCCTGGGCCAGCAGTTTGGTGAGCGCGGTTGTGCCGGTTCGAGGGAGTCCAGTCACGACAATTGGCCTTCGAATCTCCTCGTCCTCGATCTCGGGGTGGCGTCGGAACCAGTCTTCGACACGGAGTCGCTCGAGCAGGTAACCGCGCAGCATTTCGTGCCACGCCCCTCTCCCGGTTTCGTTGAGGTGGGAGGTTTCCGACAGGGCGGTTGCGAGGACAGTGAGCCCGTCCATGAACGCAGGATCTCCAAAATCGTCGAGCCCGGTTTCGGCGCGGGCTGCGGCGAGAAGTGACTGGACATCGAAGCTCAAGGGGAGAAAGGTCCCGCGCACGGCATCCAGCTCGCTTCGAAAGGCGGCCGACCGCGATGGCCGTGCATTGTCATCTCTCGTCTCCCCGTGCTCGAGTTCCGGTCGGGCATCTCTCGCCCGGGAGTACTCTCTCAGATCGCGTTTGGGAAGTCCATCGCTACTGCACGGTGCCTCCCCGGCCACTCTCGTCGCCGGGGCGGCGGCTCGGTAAACATTCGATAGGCTGCTGTGGACCGCGCCGAACGAAGGATTGACATGTCGCATCCCCGGGAAACGATGGAGACGATGGCCGAGCGGTATGCCCGGCCGGATTGGGTCCGGCGTATCAACGCCATGGGAGAATCGGTGGGCGGTGCCCGGCGACTCGTCCCCATGGAGCCGGAGTCTCTCATCTAGGCCGCGCAGCTGGACCTCGGGAGCGAAGACTTCGGTAAAGGAGCGTGGCGGGAGCGCTTCGTCTCCCTGGTTACGGAAATCGACCGCAGCGACATGCACGCCCTGGGGCGTCTCATGACGCGCCAGGAACTCGCGCGTTCGCTTCGAACGCGGGGGCTCATGGCACGGGTTCTTCGCGAGAATCCGGCGATCGCCGAAGAGGAAATTCGCGCGCCCTTGGTGGTCACCGGGCCGGCTCGTTCCGGCACGACCATCTTGTTTGAACTTCTCGGGCTCGATCCGGAGCTTCGTGCGCCGCTGGCCTGGGAAGGGATCCATCCCCGGCCCCTTCCCGATTCAATCGGTGACCGGCGGCCGGGCCTGGCCGAGTGCGAACAGGAGTTCTGGGCGGACGTTGCCCCCGAGTTTGCCGCTGTGCACGAGCTTCGTGCGGATCTCCCCGTGGAGTGCGTGACGCTGACGATGCCGTCCTTTGCGGGCAGCCACTGGCCCATGGTGGCTCCCCTCTCGGAATGGGTCCCCGACCTGTCGGAGTCGTACCGCTACCACCGGCAGCTTTTGCAGACGCTCCAGTCGGGATCCGAGCCGAAGACCTGGTTGTTGAAGACTCCGGCCCATCTCACGACGCTGGGAATGCTTTTCGACACCTACCCGGACTGCTGGGTGGTGCAGACACACCGCGACCCGGTGAAGACGATGCCGTCCACCGTAAGTACGACCGCGATCGCGCGGTGGATACGCAGCGACAATCTCGACCTTCCGCTTCTGGCCCAGGTGATTGACGCGACCTTCAGCGCCGCCCTGCTGGGTGTGATCGAACAACGGCAAAGCGGGACCGTGCCCTCCCGTTTTGTCGATGTTCATTTCCAGAGCCTGATGAAGAACCCCGTCGAAACCCTCCGCGTTGCTTACGGGCAGATGGGTCGCGAACTTGGCCAAGAGCACGCCGAGCGGATCCAGAAATACCTGGGCGAAAAACCGAGAGGGAAGTTCGGAGTGCATCGCTATACCCCCGAAGAGTGGGGGTTCGAGTCGGCGGAGCTTCGCGCGCGCCTGGCGCCCTACACCGAGCACTATGGGATCGAACTCGAAGCCTAGGATTCGTTTTGGCCGCACGCTTTCGGCGAATAGGAGATCTCAATTTGACTTCCCCGAAGCCAGCGTCCCAGGTTGCAGCGAGCAATAACGCTCGTGAACTCCTGGCATGGCTCGAACGGGGGGACCATCGCGGTTATATCGGGGAACCCGTATCGCAACTCGAGCACGCGCTGCAGAGCGCCGCCGCCGCGGTCAATTCGCGTGCGCCCGACGAGGCGGTCATCGCCGCGCTCTTTCACGATGTCGGGCATCTCTGCGGTGCCGGGGGGGCCGAAATGGACGGACTGGGCGTCGTGGACCATGAAACGATCGGGGCTCGGTTTCTGCACGAAGCGGGTTGTTCTCCCGGAGTGGTCGAACTCGTCGAGAACCACGTGGCGGCAAAGCGCTATCTCTGTTTTCGCGATTCCGCCTACCTGGCGAAATTGTCCGAGGCGTCACGGGGCACGTTGGAGTTCCAAGGGGGTCCGATGTCGGAAGACGAGGCCAGGCGTTTCGAGGCGACGCCCAACAGTCGATGGATCCTGGCGCTTCGATCGTGGGACGATCGAGCCAAGGACCCCCGCGCAGATCCTCCGGGTCTCGAAACCTATCGCGAACGCCTGGAGGACCACCTGCTGGCCACGTCCCTGGGGCGCACGGGATGTTGAACCGATTGCTCAGCGATGTCGAACGGGCCCACTGGAAACGAGAACATCGGCTACGACTGCCCTGCCCTTTCGACCCCATCGAATTCGAGAAACTCGAGTCCTGGACCGCCGAACTGCAGTCCTGGCCGGAAACTCCGGGACGTTGGATGAAATATTTCGAAGCGGGCCCCAGCGAGGAAGGGCGCCAGCTTTGCCGCGTCGAAAATTTCGTTCCCTACCACGACGGATTTCGGGAACTGCTGCTCGGCCCCGGGCCAATGGCGATCCTCGAGTCGTTGATGGGAGAAGCCGCGTGCTTGTTCAAGGAGAAGATCAACTACAAGCTACCTGGAGGGGAAGGTTTCGGGGCACATCAGGATGCGCCGGCGTTCTCGACTTTCGGGCAGCGCTACCACGTGACGCTTCTCGTTGCCGTGGATCCGCAAACCCCGGAAAATGGCTGCCTGGAATTCGCGGACCCGGTTGAACCCTACGAAACCCTGGAGCAAGGAAGTCGAGGAACCCTCGATGAGGCTCTCGAGGACCGATTGACCTGGTGCCCGTTGGCTCTCGACGCGGGGGATGTGGTGTTTTTCGATTCCTATATTCCCCACCGCTCGGGACCCAATCGGAGTCGGGACCCGAGGCGTGCGCTCTACGTCACCTACAATCGCCACTCCGAGGGAGACCGCCGCGCCGATTATTTCTCGGACAAGCGATCAAAGTTTCCGCCGGACTGCGAGCGCGAGTCGGGCGTGGATTATTCAGAGGCGGAGTCGCTTTACAACCTGGGCAATCCCATTCGGTGAGCGAGTGGCGTCGGCAAGGTTCCGGGGCGGGGATCGATTCCGTCCGATTCATCTGGGAGGAATGAACATGGGTCTACTCGAAGGGAAGGTCAGTCTCGTGACGGGCGGAGGGGCCGGTATCGGTCGGGCCACGTGTCTCACCTTCGCATCCGATGGGGCCCGCGTGGTCGTCGTCGACAATCGGGCGGAGGCCGGACGAGAAACCGTTGCCCTGGTGGAAGAGGCTGGCGGGGAGTCGTTTTTCGTTGAGGCCGACGTTTCCAACGAATCCGACGTGGAGGCAATGGTGTCCGAAACCATCGCCCGGTATGGCGCGCTTCACTGCGCCTCGAACAACGCCGCGGCGGGTGCGGGCTTTGCCGCCCTTCCCGAGATCGAGCGCGCGAAATGGCAACACGCCGTCGATGTCTCCCTCACGGGCGTGTGGCTGTGCATGAAGTACGAAATTCCTGCGATGGACGCTTCGGGCGGAGGGGCCATCGTCAACATCGCCTCGGTTTCAGGGATGCGGGGAGAGGCCCAGCAAGCCGCGTACAGTGCTTCGAAGGGGGGGGTGATTGCGCTGACGAAGTCTGCCGCCGCGGAAAACGCTCAGCGGGGAATCCGGGTGAATGCCCTTTGTCCGGGAGGAATCCGAACCGAGGCCATTGCTCACTATTTTCAAACCGTACCCGGCGCCGAGCAAGCCAGTATCGCTGTTCACGCCATGCGGCGGTTGGGCGAACCGGAGGAGATTGCGGACGTTGCGGCCTTCCTGGTTTCCGACCGCGCGTCTTTCGTCACGGGTCACGTGATGGTGGCCGATGGAGGCGTCCTCGTGAATCCGCACACCTTGTGAAGTCCGGGCGCTAGTTGATCGGCATCACGAAACTGCGGGACATTGCGACCAGGGCCTTTTCCTCGACGCCTCCCTTGAGTCGTTCGAGTTCCCCCCCGTCGAGCCATACCCCACTGCACTGGGGGCAGCGGTCGATCACGATCATGAAGGAGATCTCCTTCTGCATCGTTTTCCCGTCGATCGGACAACAGCGCGTATTTTCGGATTGAGCCTCGACGATCAATTGCATTTCGTGCTGACACGCCTCGCAGACCGGTGAGCCTTCGACCTCTTGACGAGTTCGCGAGCCACAGCGGGCGCATTTTTCACCGAATAGTGACAAGGTGTTCTCCCTTCGATTTCTTGGCCGCGGTGGGTCCCGACGGCATGGATGGGGTTGGCCGGACAGGTATTGTCAAGCCGGGGCCCCCGGGTCTCAGTCCTCTTCGGATTGACGAAGTTTTGCTAGGACGCTGTAGTCCTCGAGAGTCGAAGTGTCTCCCGCGCTCGCCTTGCCCGAGGCGATGTCCCGGAGCAGTCGCCTCATGATCTTGCCCGAGCGTGTTTTCGGTAGGGCATCGGTGAAGCGGATGTCAGCGGGTTTCGCGATGGCTCCAATTTCCTTCGCGACATGCGAGCGGAGGGTGCCGGTCAAGGCCTTTCCGGCCTTGGTTCCTCCCTTGGGAGTGACAAAAGCCACGATGGCGGTCCCGGTGATTTCGTCCGGCCGCCCTACGACGGCGGCCTCGGCAACGTTCTTGTGCGAGACCAGGGCGCTCTCCACTTCCATGGTTCCGATGCGGTGGCCCGAGATGTTCATCTCGTCATCAATTCGCCCCATCACCCAGAAATACCCCTGGCGATCGCGGTGGGCACCATCCCCGGCGAAGTAGGTGTCGTCGTATTGGCTCCAATACTGTTCGCGGTAGCGATCCGGGTCGCCCCAGATGCCGCGGAGCATCCCGGGCCAGGGGTGTCGGACGACGAGAAAACCGCCGTTGGGTGCCTTGGCGGGTTGGCCGTCCTCCCCGACAACCTCGGCGTGGATTCCCGGGAAGGGTCGCGTTGCGGAGCCGGGCTTGGTGGCTACGGCGCCCGGCAGGGGCGTGATCATGATGCCGCCCGTCTCCGTCTGCCACCAGGTGTCCACGATGGGACATCGGCGTCCACCAATCACCCGGTGATACCACATCCATGCCTCGGGGTTGATCGGTTCACCCACGCTCCCGAGAAGGCGTAGCGAGGAGAGGTCACGGCCCTTGGGGAGTGCGTCGCCAAGGCGGATGAAGGTGCGGATGGCCGTGGGAGCCGTGTAGAAGATGGTGACACCCCACTTCTCGATCAGGGACCACCAGCGATCCGGTCCGGGCGTAGTGGGCGTACCCTCGTACATTACGGTGGTCGCGCCGTTCGAGAGGGGCCCGTACACGACATAGGAATGACCGGTCACCCAGCCGATGTCCGCGGTGCACCAGTAGACGTCACTGTCCTTGAGATCAAAGATGGCTTTTGCCGTCGTAGTGACGTGGGTGAGGTAGCCCCCCGTCGTATGCAGGATGCCTTTTGGTTTTCCGGTCGTTCCGCTGGTGTAGAGAATGAAGAGCGGGTGCTCGGCATCGAGCTTGGCGGGGGCACATTTCGCGCTGGCCTCGGCCATCTGTTCATGCCACCAGAGGTCGCG
>JAZAOF010000111.1:0-8545 GCA_036228265.1 Myxococcota bacterium
GCAAACGACTTGAACGAAGGGTGGACGACCCAGCGCGTTGCCAACGACATCCACGGGGTCGTGACCAGCAAGCCGAATGGTCACGTCGTGCCCGATCTCGACGCGACCGCGAAGAGGCGCGAGCAGATCCGCGAGGAGCGAAAGCAGCGCGCGATCCCCTTCGAGCAATGGTGGTCCGAGGAGCGCAAAAAGGTTGAAGCCCAGGAGAACATGGACAACGCGGTCCGCGTGATGTGGGAAACCTCGATGCGCCTGTCTCCCGAATACGGCGACGGCATCCGGAAGTTCTGGGACCTGCCGAAAGACTTCACCTTCACCCCGGATGCGGACTAAAACAACCGCGACAAAACGACCGCGACAAAACGAGCGCCCCAAACGGCGGCGCAACTCCAGGAGTAAAGAACGATGGCAAGCTTCGACAAGGCCGACATCGAAAAACTGATCGACGGCGTACTGCCCTGGCCCGCTACCCAGGACATGCTGAAGAGCAGCAAGGACGAGGACCGCTTCGACAAGTACGTCGAGATCATGCAGGCTCGCGTCGACTTCGATGATCCGATCCTGCTACCGCTGACCCCCATGCTCTTCATCGTGAACGACAACGGGAGCCGCGTAGTCAAGTGCAAGTGCGGCCACAGCTTCGGCGACTACCGGGTCAACTGGAAACTCAGCGCGTTGATCCACGTGCGCGACAATGAAGAGAAGATGCAGGAGGTCTACGTCGGCCGGGAAATGCCCGACCCGGCTTGGCTCCAACTGCGCGAATACATCTGCGCCGGATGCGGTTCGCAGCTCGAGGTCGAAGCCGTGCCGCGCGGCTGCCCTCCGGATTTTGAATTCCTTCCCGACCTGGACGTATTCTATTCGGAATGGCTGGGCCGGCCGCTTCCAGACACGGTCGCCGCCGAGGACAAGACACTCGAAACCATTGCCGAGTGGTCCAAGTAGAGGCTCCGCCAGTATGGGTCCTGCGCTTGAAGGTGTCCTCGTCCTCGATCTGACCTCGGAGTTCTACGCTTCGCTGGCGGCCTCGCTTCTTGGCGACTACGGCGCCCGGGTAATTCGACTGGAGGACCTTTCGAACCCCCGGCCTGTCGATTTCGACCGCGACGGCATGCATCCACCCGAAAATTGGGACTCTCTTCGCGAGCTGTGCCACCGCAACAAGCGAAGCATCTCCCTGGATTTTTCGAACCCCGAAGGACGGGCCGTCCTGGAGCAACTGGTGGGGAAAGCTGATGTCTTTCTAACCGACCTGCCCTTCCGAGACGCCGAACGCCAGGCGCTGCGTTACGAAGAACTCTGCGAGATCCGCCCGGATATCATCTACACCC
Organism: Myxococcota bacterium; assembly: GCA_036228265.1. Taxonomy (GTDB): domain Bacteria; phylum Myxococcota_A; class UBA9160; order UBA9160; family UBA4427; genus CAJXIC01. The sequence goes on from JAZAOF010000111.1 coordinate 1,335, forward strand.
GCGGTTCGGGTTTTGGTCCGATGGGCCCCGACCGCGACCTTCCAGCCCTCGACGAACTCGCCGCGGCGCGCACCGGCGTCATGGGAAGCCTGCCCCAACCCGGCCAACCTCCCGTTTACTCGGGAATCGGCCAGATGCAGACGTCGGCCATGCTGGCCTTTGGAACCGTCCTGGCGCTGTACCACCGCGACACCAGCGGCGAGGGACAACAAGTCGATGCCTCCCTCCTCGGTGGCAACATGTACTCCCAGAGCCTCGACATGCAGGCCTACCTGGCCATTCGGGACGACCGCTTCCTGGAGCCGATCGACCGCCTGGACGCCAGCAATCCCATGAGCGGACCGATGTATCCGTGCTCCGATGGACGCTGGGTCACGCTGGCCATGCCCGACACGGACAAGTATTGGCCCGCCTTCGCGGAAATTACCGGGCTCGACGTGGAAGACCCCCGGTTCAACTCCCACGAGAAACGCTGCGAAGAAAACCGCATCGAAATGCTTCACGTCCTGGAGGGAATCTTCAAGGCCAAGCCCGGCTCCCACTGGAAGTCCGAGTTGGACCGCAAACAGCTTCCCGCCGACGTGATCGAAAAATACGCCTACCCCGCGAGCGACCCCGCCGCAGAGTCCAACCGGTACATCATCCAGGTCGATCACCCGGAAGCCGGCGAGCGGAAGAGCCTGGGCTTTCCCGTTCACATGGCCGCCCATCCGGGTGAAGTGCGGCATCTCGCGCCCTCGCCCGGGCAACACACCGAGGAAATCCTGGCCGAGCTACGCGAAGGAGATTCCGAATGACCCGGCCCCTCGAAGGGATTCGCGTCCTGGATCTGACCCAATGGCTCCAGGGGCCCGTGTGTGCACAGTACCTGGCCGACTTTGGCGCCGAAGTCATCCACGTAGAGCGCCCCGTGACCGGAGACGGCGCACGAGGGGTTCGGAGCATCAAGGCCCTGGCGGTGGGCGACTGGAATCAATACTTCCTCGTCATCAATCGAAACAAGAAGAGCCTCGCCATCGACCTCAAGAAGGACGAAGGACGGGAGATTTTCTACAAGCTCGTAGCCGAATCCGACGTATTCCTGTCCAACTTCCAGATGGAGATCCTCCGGGCCTGGGGCCTTACCTACGAAAAACTTTCGGAGATCAACCCCAAGATCGTCTACGCAACCAACACCGGGTACGGTCACGCGGTCGAGGTAAACCGGCCCTCCTACGACATCAATGTCCAGGCCCTTACCGGCATCATGACGCGCCAGGGAGAGCCCGGCGAGCCTCCGATCTACCTCGGGATGGGCTCCGGAGACACCTACGGCGGCATGATGTCGGCCCTGGGCATCATGATGGCTCTCTATCAACGCCAGAAGACCGGAAAGGGCCAGGCCATCGATGCTTCGCTCTACGGTGCGCAACTCTTCATGGCCGCGCCGACGCTCCAGCCCTTTCTCGCCGGCCAGAACGACCTCTACCAGGATCAGCAGTCTCGAAAAGATGTCCGCAACCCCCTGTGGAATCGTTACCAGGCGAAGGACCAGTGGCTTTTCCTTTGTGCCGCCAACACCGATGAGAACTGGTCGAAGCTCGCCAAGACCCTCGGAAAATCCGAACTGGAAACCGATCCGCGTTTTGAAAGCGCCGACAAGCGGCAACAAAACAACAAGGACCTCGTAGCCGCCCTGGACGCCGCGATCGCGGAGCGTGATGCGGACGACTGGGTCGCGGCCTGGAGCGAACGGGGCCTGGCATCGAGCCCGATCCGAACCCTCAAGGAGATGAGCGCCGACCCCCAGGGCTGGGAGAACGACTACTTCCTGAAGGTGTTCTGCAGCGAAGTCAAACGAGAAGTCGAAATCCGCGGCCTCCCCATCCGCCTCAGCAAAACCCCCGGATCGGTGGAGACTCTCGGGCCGGAACTGGGCCAAGACACCGAAATCCTCTTGATGGAGACCCTGGGTCTCGAGTGGGAACGCATCGAGGAACTCAAAGAAAAGGGTGCGATCCCGTGAGCGAGGCATCGAGACAATCGGCACAGGGTCCCTGCACGGGGCTGCGCGTTCTCGAAATCTCGACCATGATGGCGGGCCCGTATGCGGGCACCCTGCTCGGAGATCTTGGCGCAGACGTGATCAAGGTCGAATCCCACTATGGCGACGAGAGTCGCCATCTCGGGCCGAAACGCGGCACCGAACGTTCGGCGTACTTGAGTCTGAACCGCAGCAAGCGCGGGGTGACCCTCGACCTCCGGCGCGATGACGCCCAGGAGGTGTTCTCCCGACTGGTCGCGACGTCCGACATCGTGATTACCAACATCCGCGAACCCGCCCTGTCGAAGCTGCGACTCGACTACGACTCCGTGAAGGCCCACCGCGAAGACATCATCTGGGTGGGAGTGACCGCCTTTGGAAAGGACGGTCCCTACGAGGGGCGCCCGGGCATCGATTTCCTGATCCAGGGCTACGCGGGCCTTCTCGCTCTCAACGGGGAGCCCGACGGGGACCCCGTTCGTGTCACCATCCCCCTGATCGATACGCTGACCTCGGTCCTCGCCGCAATGGGGGCCCTGGCCGCCCTTCGAACGCGAGCCGAGACCGGGAAGGGGGAACGCGTCGACGTGTCCCTCATCGATGCCCTTGTTCACGCCCAGGCCTCGGGAATCGGGAGCTACCTGATCACGGGAGAAGAGACCCCCCGGACCGGAAACCGCAGCCTCTACTTTGCTCCCTCGGGCGTCTACAACACCCGGGACGGGGAGAAAGTGGTGATCACCTGCCCGGCCGAAAAATTCTTCGCCAAGCTATGCGAAGCGCTCGAAGTCGACTGGGTCTCGGATCCCCGGTTCCAGGACATCGACGCGCGGATGGAGAACCAGGACGAACTCGATCGCACCATCGATGATCGCTGCCGCGAATTCACCCGCGACGAACTCATGGAACGACTGATTGCGGCGGATGTGCTCACGGCTCCCCTCAACTCGGTCAAACAGGTGGTCGACGACCCCCAGATCGCACACAACGAGATGCTGGTCACCACGGACCACCCGACCCTGGGAGACGTAAAAGTCACCGGTGTCCCGCTTCACTTCCAGAACACGCCTGGAAAGGTGCAGATGGCGCCCCCGCTCCAGGGACAACACACGGCCGAGATCCTGGAGGAGTTGGGCTACGGCGAGGAGGCCATCGCCAAGCTCGTGGGCGACGGCGCGATTGGAACGCGCGCGGATTGAACTCCCGGGCTTCCGGAGCGTCGCTAGTCGTCCTGCTCCGCCTCGTACTCCTCGATCAGTTTCTGGCGCATTTCGGCTTCGCGCTTGCGCAGGCTCCAGAACTTCGGAGAACGCTTCTCCATGAAGGAAGCCCCACCCTCCTTGCCTTCCGGCATGTCGAACCAGTCGGGATAGTACTCACCGGAGATGACTCCCATCTCCTGGTACCCATCCATTTCCTGGTCGAAGGCGGACTTCAAGATCTCCAGGCACCCGGGGCTGACCGCCAATAGCTCCTCGCACCAGTCTTCGACGGCGGACTCCAACTCGTCGAAGGGAACCACCTTGTTTACCAAGCCCATCTCGAGGGCTTCTTGGGCGCTATAGCGCCGGCAAAGCATCCACATCTCTCGGGCCTTCTTCGCGCCGACGACCTTGGTCAGATACGGAACGAAAAACCCGTCGGCCGGGCTCGACACCTTCGGACCAGCCTGCCCAAACTTGGCATTGTCGGCGGCAATGGTGAAATCGCAACAATACGCCATGTGGTTGTGGCCAGCGAGACAATACCCGTGAACGGCCGCGATAACGGGCTTCCGCGACTGCCGGATCAAGCGGTTGTGGGGATAGCGGAAGTAGAAGGCATTGCGCAGGCCCCACCTTTCCCATTCGACATCGCCCCCCACCCCAAAGTGCTTGCCGCTGCCCGCCACCACGATGGCGCCGAGGCTCGTATCGTGGTTGGCGTCGTAGAAAGCCCGGAACATTTCCTCAACCGTGGAGAGAGTCATGGCGTTGTACTTATCGGGCTTGTCGATCGTCACCCGGGCCATTCCTCCCTCGAGGTCGCTGTGCCACTTCTTTTCGTAGCGAATCTCCTCGAAGTCGAAGCCCTCTCCGACCACCGTCTCCCAATCCGTCCATCCCATCGGTACTGCCCTCCTTCTTTTCGCCTCCGGATACCTACCGCCTGGGTATCCTGAGCGGCCCAGCCGGGTGGTCCAGCGCCACGCCGGGCCACCACGCCAGAACCGCCGAGATTAGTCGCATCCAGTCAGTGGGTCGAGCGAAACCGGTGTCGGAAAATCACCCCGAACACGCCTGGCCGCCCGCCGAAGACCGGTGAAAATGGCCCATGACGGGGTATGATTGGCCCGGGTACCGCCCCCCAACGGCCTGAGATCGCACCGACCGACGTCCCGGTCGCCGAAGATCTCCAACCGCCCGGGGTCGCGGCTTGACCCGTCGGAACCCAGGCAAGAGGCCCCCATGAAACCGGCTCCCTTCGAGTACACAGCCCCGGATACGCTTGGAGAAGCCGTGCAATGCCTCGTCGACGGTGCAGGCGAGGCCAAGATCCTCGCCGGGGGCCAGAGCCTGGTGCCGGTGCTCAACATGCGACTCGCCCGTCCCGAACAACTCATCGACCTCCGCCGGATTCCGGAACTCGACTCCATCCGCGAAGAGGACGGCCGAATTCATATTGGCGCCATGACCACGAAACGAACAATCGAGCGTTCCCCGCTGGTCGCCGAGCGCCAACCCCTGCTCCTCGAGGCCACGCGTAACATTGCCCACCCGCAGATCCGAAACCGGGGGACGATCGGCGGGTCGCTGGCCCATGCCGACCCTGCGGCGGAATACCCGGCGGCGGCCGTGGCGCTCGACGCCGAGATGCGCGCCGTCGGTCCCGCAGGCGAACGGACCCTCGCTGCTTCGGAATTCTTCCTCACCTACCTCACCACCGCGCTCCAGCCCGAGGAGATTCTCGTCGAGGTGAGTTTCCCGGTACACCCTTCGGGCCACGGCTGGGCGTTCGAGGAAATCTCCAGGCGACACGGCGATTTCGCCATGACCGGCACCGCCGTGACCTGCGCGCTAAAAAACGGGTCCTACAGCCAGGTCCGGATCGTGCTTTTTGGAGTGGCCCCCACTCCCGTTCGCCCCCTGGAAATCGAGACGCGTCTCGTGGGCCAGGCCCCTTCCAAAGAACTCCACGCCGAGGTCGCCGCAGCCCTCGGTAACGAACTCGACGAACCCCTTTCCGACACCCACGCCTCCGCCGACTACCGAAGACAACTGGCCAGCGTGGTTTGTCAACGGGCCCTCGACGCCGCCGCCGCCCGAGCCGCCTGAACGAAGCCGCCGAAGACCTCTCTCGAAGGAACCTCCCATGGCCGGACCCATCTCCAAGCACCCCATACAACTGAAAATCAACGGGCGCACCTACTCGGGCGAGGCCGAGCCTCGAACCTCGCTGGCCGATTTTCTCCGCGACGAACTCAACCTCACGGGGACTCACCTGGGCTGCGAACACGGGGTGTGCGGCATCTGCACGATCCTCGTGGACGGCAGCGCTGTTCGCTCGTGCCTGCTCCTCGCCGTCCAGGCCGACGGTGCGGAAATTCTCACGGTGGAGGGACTCGGGAGTCCCGATGGAAAACTTCATCCCATCCAGGAGGCCTTTGCCGAAGAACACGGCCTCCAGTGCGGCTTCTGCACGCCGGGCTTCCTGATGGCGATCTACGAACTTCTCGAATCCAACTCCAGCCCCAGCGAGCAAGAGATTCGCGACGTCCTCGGTGGGCAACTCTGCCGCTGCACGGGCTACCAGGGAATTCTACGCGCCGTGCAATCCGCCGCGGCCAAACTCGGAGCAACGCGAGAGGCCTGAGCGGCCCACGCGAGCGAGAACGATCATGGCAATCCCGATTCCTGGAAAACTCGAAGATCTCCCCACGGAGAACCGGCGCTTCGTTGGCCGCCGCGTGAAACGCCGAGAGGACCCCTTCCTCCTCACCGGGCGCGTCGAATTTCTCGATGACATCAAGCTTCCAGGAATGCTTCACTGCGCCATCCTCCGGAGCCCGTTTGCCCGGGCACGGATCGAAAGCATCGACACGAGCGCCGCCGAAGCCATTCCCGGTGTGGAGGCGATCGTTACCGGAGAAGATGCCCTCCGGTGGAGTTACCCCGCAGCTTCTTCCCCCGACGGCTGGGGAGGCCACTGCCTGTCCTCGACCGAGGTTCGCTTCGTCGGAGACCCCGTCGCGGCTGTGGCCGCCCACACCCGGGCCGCGGCCGAGGACGCTCTCGAAGCCATCGAGATCGACTACGACGCACTCGACGCCGTTGCGGATCCCTTCGCCGCGATGCAACCCGAAAGCCCCCTCGTTCACGAGGACAAGGGCACCAACATCATGATGGACCGCAGCTTTACCTGGGGAGAAGTCGATGCGGCCTTCGAAGCCGCCGAGCACGTCTTTACCGAATCGTTTCGCTGGAACCGCGTCGGAGCAAACCCAACGGAGACCTTTGGCGTCATCTGCCAATGGGACCCGATGAGCCTCGACCTCACCATTCACGGAAGCATCCAGTCGGCTTCTCACTTCGGACTCGGACGGGCAGCGACCTTTGGTCTTGCCTCCAACAAGGTCAACATCAAGGCGACACCCCACGGCGGCAGTTTCGGGGGACGGGGAGGCACACGCTGCACGGACATTGCGTGCATGCTCTCCCGCAAGACCGGCGGACAACCGGTCAAGTGGATCGAAGATCGCATGGAGTACCTGGGTTCCGGCGGTAGCCAGGCCTGGGACCGCCACTACGAGGTCTCTCTCGCCGTGGACGGCGAGGCCCGGGCCACCGCCCTACGCGTGAAACTCGTCGACGACATGGGCGCCAACGGCGAAGGCTACGGCGCAATCTGCGCCGCGAAACCGCTCGCCGCCTTCACGGGCCCCTACACGATTCCCGTCGCGCAATACGACCTCAAGTTGATCGCGACCAACAAATTGCCGTCGAGTCCCTATCGCGGCATGGGTCCCCCTCCCCACTTTTTTGTCCTCGAGCAGATGATGGACATCGCGGCGCGGGGTCTCGAAATCGACCCCGCCGAGTTCCGCCGACGCAATTTTATCCCGAAGGACGCATTTCCTTACACCATCCCCAGCGGAAACGAGTACGACAGCGGAGACTACGAGCAGGTACTCGACAAGGCCCTCGATCTC
>JAZAOF010000112.1:0-12653 GCA_036228265.1 Myxococcota bacterium
CGGGAAGGGGCAGGTGCTGGTCGAGGATCAACCTTCCACCGGGTTGAAGGTGCGCGTGAATTCGACGCAGACCCTCAAGGTCGTCGGCGCGTTGAGAGCCGAGTCCGAATGCCCCGCAGACGAGAATGGTCTGGTAGCTCCGCGGCAGTTCGAGCTGATGCATCGCCTGGGCGTACAGGTCCGCGGCCAGGCCTTCCTTGTTCAGCTTGCGGCGGCACCAATCCAGCATGTCCGTTGATGCGTCGCTTCCATCCACGTCCATGCCCTGTCGCCGGAAGGGGATCAAGAGGCGCCCCGTTCCGCAGCCCGCGTCCAATGCGGGTTCGCCAGAATTGGCCACCGCCTGCTGGAAATACGACAGGTCTTCCCCGCCTTCGTTGAACTCGGCCCACCAGCGGGCGATGAGCCCGTAATGCCAGATTTGAACCGGTGTCGCCGTTTCGTCCGGGGAGTTGGGGGGCGAATCATCGTTCTGGGGCGGCATGAGGCGTCTCTTTTCTAGGGGCTTTGGCGAAAGCGTACGCCATCGTGGGGGATGGCTGCAGCCGGCTTTGCCGGGACCGGACGCGCTCGTCGTGTCTTCCGCGCGGTTGATCCGGGCAAGAGCGCTCGCGTCGCGAGATCGAAATTCCTGGCTGCGTCCGCACGCAAACTGCTACGACTCTCCAAGGCAGGTGGGGTTCGGATGTCGAATACCGCGGTTCGCAAAAGCCCTGGAGAGTTGGACTCTGCGCTCGACGCGACGGTCGCCCGACGCGCCAATTTTCGTGAAGGGCTCCGGGCGATGCACCGGGTGCGCTTGACCGGGTACGTCGTTTTCGCGCTCGTCACGGTAGTCAGCGGCCCTCTCCTGGGGATTGACTCCATCGAGTTTACCATCCAGGGCCTGGCTCTCTGTGGCCTGGGTATCGTTTCGGCCGGGTTGGTTTTGCGAGCGATCCGCCGGAATCCGCCACGGGACTGGATGGCCTACGTGGCGGTTCCCGTGGACACGGGAATCATTACAGCCGTGGGGTTTCTGATGGGCGGGGTCAGCTACACGGCTCAGCTTGCCTTGTTCGTCGTCGTCGTCATGCACGGGTTGTTGCTTCACATGCCGGCGTTGGTTGGAATTGTCGCGTGTGCTTCGGCGGCCTTTCTGCTGCTCAACTCGATTTCCCCAGTGTCGCTGCCTGTGGACGAGGTAATCATCTTCTTGGCGACACTGAACCTGACGGCGTTGGCGACGATGGGCGTGATCCGCATGGGGAGGCGACTGACCAACGCGGTGCTGGAGGCGCAGCGTAGCGAGCACGAGATCCTGGAAACGTTCGGTCGGCATGTCTCGCCGCAGGTTGCGCAGAGGTTGATGGAAAGCGGAGCGGGTTCGGATATCGAATTGCGCGACGTGAGCGTGCTCTTTCTCGATATCCGGGGTTTTACGACTCGCAGCGAAAGCCACGCCCCCGAGGAGGTCGTCGGACTGCTAAACGACTTGTTCTCCTTCATGGTGGACGAGATCGATCGTCACCAGGGGATCGTGAACAAGTTCCTGGGCGACGGTTTCATGGCGATTTTTGGTGCGCCATTCTCCGCCGGCCAGGATGCGACCAATGCGTTGGCCGCGGCGGTGGCCATCTGTGAAAGGCTCGAGACACGCATCGCGGACCGCGTGCTGCCCCCGCTTCGGATCGGGATTGGTATTCACGCCGGACACGCCATTGCCGGCAACATCGGGTCGGCTCGCCGAAAGGAGTACACCCTGATCGGCGATGTCGTGAACGTGGCGTCGCGCGTCGAATCGCTCAATAAGACCCTGGACAGCACCATCCTGGTCACGGAGCCCGTCTGGTCCCATCTCGCAGAGCCGCGCCCGGAGGCGGTCGTTCATCCCGACGTGGAACTGCGCGGGCGTTCGGAGCGGATGACCCTCTATCGGATTCGTTGAGATTTTGAATCACTCTCGTTTCCGAGCGATTGCCGGTTGCTGAGGATTGGGCTGAAACCCGCTTCAGTGCGAGATCACGCGACGAATCTCGCCGAAGTGACCCCGTCTCCCAAATCTGTGGGACAATTTTTCGAGCGGACTTGAGCTGAGCTGAGCCTGGGAAGGGAAGCGGATGTTGAGCTGTGTGCGGGCCTGTTGGGGGCTCGTGGCGCTGGGAGGGGTGATCCTTGGATCTCCCGCCGGCGCTACGCCTGCAAGCTATTCGGATTTTGCCATCTACGGAACGCAACGGGTCGAGATGTCACGGCACGACGTGACAGGAGGGCCCATTGGCTCGACGAGGGATCTCCTCGTGGAGACCAGCGACGTGGAGTCCATCTACAGTGCGCGCAGCGTGGTCGTCAATGGTGAGCCCGCGGATGTTTCTGGAGATATCGTGGCCATGGGCACCGTCGACATCAGCCACGAACACGATGTCTTGGGCTCGGTGCACTCTTCGGCTCCAATCGGGACCCGGGCGGGTGCCGAGGTCACGGGGCCTGCGACCGCGACCATCACGGGAGACGTTGTGGCGCTGGGCGATGTCTCTCTCGAGAACGTGTTGAGCCTGGGCGGCAGTGCCCGTAGTGATGGCGACCTCGTGGTTTCTTTGGATGGCAACATCACCGGGGACGCCCGGGCCAACGGCTCGGTCTATCTCGGGCTGAATGTCGATGTGGGTGGCGACGTCGTCCACGGCACGACGTTCAGCGCGGAGCCCTCGGCTTCGATCGGCGGCAGCGTGACCCAGGGCGCGACGGTGGTTACCCCGGAGACCTTCACCGCGGTGTCTCTTCCCGCGCCTGCTCTTTTTTCGGGGGGCACTGGAACCACGGGGAACGGCGCGGCGGGAACGAGCCTGTCCGATCCCCTGTTGCCCGGGGTCTACGGAAGCCTCGAGGCCGATGAGATCTATCTCACCGGGGGGACCTACGTATTCAGTGCCATCGAGTTGACGCAGAGGTCGGATCTCTATCTCGACCTTTCTGGCGATCCCATCGAGATTTTCGTCGAAGGGGATGTTTCGTTTACTTCGCCTTCGAAGTCGCTCGACGTGTGGGTTTCCGGGGATGGCGTGACTTCGTCGGACTACGCCAGCGTCGATCCCAACCTGGCTTCGAATCTCTGGTTGGAGACCCACGGCACCTTCCGGACGGACAAGCGGGTGGAGTGGTTTGGCGCGGTGTACGCTCCCTACGAGGGGATCGACGGAGAGTTGCTGAGCGTGATCGGTGCCCTCTACGCCCGGGGGCACGTGGACGGGGATCTGTCGGAGCCGGGTATCCGTTTGTTCTCGACAAGCATTCCGCAGAGTCACGTGTACGTTGCGCCGAGCTACATCAATCCGATCCCCGAACCGGGAACGGCGCTGTTGCTGGCGGTTGGCCTGTTCGGTCTGGGTCTTCGGCGACGCGCGGACCATCGGCCGAGCCGTCTCTAGACCTTCTTTCTCCCCCATCCAAGCGGGACCTGTTGGCCCCAGCTCTCCTCGGAGTTCCGGGATTTTGGGTAGAGTGACGCGCGGGATCGGGTGCTTGAGAAGGGCGCCGTCTGCGGGGCGCGCGCACCTTCGCCGTGGAGGAGGAGCAATATGGCCAGGGCTGGGTCGAAGGTCGGTGGGCTCTACGCCCACTACGTGCTGCTTGTTCTCGTCGTTGTCTACGTCTTCAACTTCATCGACCGCAACATTCTCTCGATCCTGGCCGAAGAGATCAAGGCGGATCTCGGGGTCACGGATTCCGAGATGGGCTTTCTCTACGGAACCGTGTTCGCGGTGTTCTATGCCGTTTTCGGGATTCCCCTTGCGCGCTTTGCCGATGCCTGGGTGCGTCGAAGCTTGATCTCGCTGGGGCTTGTCTTCTGGAGCCTGATGACGGCGCTCTCGGGGACGGCGCGCTCCTTTCCCGCGCTTGCGATCTTCCGGGTGGGTGTGGGGATCGGCGAGGCCAGCGCTTCCCCGGCGGCGTATTCGATGCTGGCGGACTACTACGCGCCTCGACTGCGCGCCACCGTTCTCGCGATCTACTCCGGAGGAGTTTATATCGGTGGCGGGGTGGGGCTCTTTCTCGGGGGTTGGATACTCGACACCTGGGGCCACGCGTACCCCGACGCGAGCCTGGCCCCGCTGGGCTTGCGGGGCTGGCAGGTGGCGTTCCTCGCGGTGGGCTTGCCCGGGGTGCTGATGGCGATCTGGGTGAGGACGTTGCGGGAGCCCCAGCGGGGTGTGAGCGAGGGGCTCGTCACGGAGGATCACCCGGCGCCATTTCGTGTGCTCCGAACAGAACTCGCGGCGATGGTGCCGTTGGCCAATCTCGTCGGGCTCCACCGCGCGGGGGCCTCGCTTCGATTCAACGCGATGGCCGCTTTGGGCATCGCCGGGTTGGCCGGGGTTCTGATCGCGATCACCGGTAGCGTGGCGCAGTGGGTGGCTCTCGGGTTGGGGGCCTACCTCACCCTGTCCTGGGCCCAGTCGCTCGCGCGTCGCGACCCGGCCACGTTCGCGATGATCTTTCACTCGAAGGCGATGATCTACACCATGATCGCTTTTCCCACGATCGCCTTCTTCACGTACGGCGTCGGTTTCTGGACGGCTCCGCTGTTGATGCGCTTGCACGATACGAGTCCCGGCGAGGTGGGCTTGTACATCGGGTTGGGGAGTGCCGTCGGGGGGCTCCTGGGTGTGACGCTCGGGGGCTACGTGGGCGATGTCTTGAAGGCCCGCATGCCCAATGGCCGCTTGCTCGTCGGATATTTCGCGGTGTTCGGAACCGTTCCCCTGGTGCTCTGGATGATTACGACGGAAAGCCTGATGTTGGCCTTTGCGCTCAACTTCCTTTATCACATTCCCAGCGCTTCCTGGCCCGGGATTCCTCCGAGTACCGCGACCGACCTAGTCATGCCGCGCATGCGAGCGGTTGCCGGGGCGTATTACATCCTCGTGAACACGTTCATCGGGTTGGCGATCGGGCCCTACGCCATGGGGAAGTTGTCGGATTTTTACCTCGGCACGGGAATGAACCCGGCCGAGTCCCTCCAGACGGCGATCATCACTTCGCTCCTTATCTTCGTGGTGACGCTGGTTTTTCTGACACTGGCTTGGCGGCATCTACCGGGGGACGAAGCGAGTCGCCTCTCGCGAGCGCGCGAATTGGGCGAGGCGACGACCGAGGCGGGATGATGTGGCCCTTCGGTACGACGGCAGGGCCCACCCGGGAAAGCCCTACCGGATTGCCGGCTCAAGGAATACCGGGGTCCGTAGAAAGCCCTGTGCGGAGCACCAGGGGGCTCAAGACCTTAGAGGTTCACGATGTTGGGTAGTTTTGCGCGCCATTTTTGCAACAAGCAATGCATTGTTTGCACCCGTTCTGCTGGTTTACCGCGGGCTAGCGAGGGCTCTTCGCAGGGTTTTTGGTGGTGTAGCGAGAAAGGAATGGTAGGCTGAATCCTGCACGCCATTCCGGGAAGGGGTTCTCGTGCGGTTGCTGATGCTGTGTCATGTGGTTCGCTCGCGTGTACTGCTCCGTTGGATATTCGGGGCGGTGATGGCGATGACTCTCGCCCTGGGTTCGACCGAAGGGCGGGCGGTTCCGATCGAATACACCGCGACGGCCGGCGCGAGCGTCCAGATTCTCGTGCTGGAGGGGTTTACGACCCCGCTCACCTCCCAGTCAATCCCGCTTGAGTTGACCTCCACGATCACGATCGACAGCGTGACCGACGAGTTGCTCGGTTTCGATTTTTCGTTGAGTCCCGGTTCGGTTCTGAGCCTGTCGTCAGCGTATGGGGGATACGACCAGATCACGCTCAATAGCGTCGAGATTTCGTCGGGTCCGAGTTTTGCGACCTCCAACGTGGTTTCCGCTGGGGCGGGCTACACCTTCCAGGCTTCGGGAATAGTGGTCGATGGTGAGTACGTGGCGGCGGACACCGGTGGAGGTCAGCCGGCATCGCCGGCCACACCGCTTCCCGCCTTTTCTTCGAATTTGAACGGAGCCTACGAGCCAAGCACGTTCGAGCTGTCTTTCCACGGTGTGCAGATCGCGCTCCTTCCCGGGGCCCAGTTCGGGGAATCGTCGTCCCTACTCGTGCAGGGAACGTTTTCCGTCACCGGCGGATCGCCCGTGGTGATTCCCGAGCCCTCGACGGGGATCCTCCTGGCGGGGGGGCTTTTGCTCCTGGGGTCCCGCCGCCGATCGAAGTCGCGCCTGGTCTGAAAGGGCATCGACCGCCGCAGGACAGGAGGAGTGTCCCGGTCGGGGGCGCGCGTTACTGCGAGGGCTCGGTGGGGGACGGGACTCCATCGAGGCCCCGGCCCATCAGGTCGACGAAGTTGTCGTGGTAGAAGCGATGCCGGGCGGGCTCAGGCGTGTCGGCGAGGCTGGATTCGAATCGACCCAGAGGATGGCGTCCGCCCTCCACGTGGGGGTAGTCCGAGGAGAAGAGAGCGATGGATTCGCCCGATTGCGCGATGATCCAACCCACATCTTCTGCGGGATACGGGGTGACGCGTACCTGGCGCTTTACGAACTCGCTCGGGCGCAGGGAGAGGTTCTGGAGGCGTTCTTCTCCCTTGCGGAAGGCGTCGAAGCTCGAGTCCATGAAACGCATCCAGCTCGGCACCCACGAGGCTCCTTGTTCGATGACGCCGATCCGCAGGTTCGGGAAGCGATCGAGGACCCCGTCGAAAATCATGGTCGCGAGCGTCTGCATGGGCGCCGTGGGGATGGCCATGTAGTCCACCGAGCGGAAGTTTTCATCTCCGCCGTGGAAGTCCAGGATCGGCGGCCCCCCGTTTCGGATGTAGTCGGCGTCGAGCAAGCAGTTGTCGATCTGCCGAAGGCCGCCGCCGACATGAAACACGACAGGAAGTCCGGCCTCCTCGGCCCGGGCCCAGACGGCGTCGAGACCGGGGTGGCTGTGGGCGTGCCCGCGCGGGCAGCCCGAAGGCACCAATAGCGCCTTGCATCCCAGCTCGATGGTTTCGGCGGCTGCCTTCGCCGAGCGTTCAAAATCGCGCAGCGGGACGTATCCCGTTCCGAGCAGGCGCGGATCCGCGGAGCAGAAATCGGCCATCGCACGGTTGTGGGCGCGCGCGAAAGCGTAGGCGTAGTCGACGTCTTCGTCGCGTTCCGCCTTCAGCAAGGCTCCGTTCAGGAACGTATTGAAGATGAGCTGGCTTTTGAATCCGAGCAGGTCGATGGCCCGTGGGCGGTCTTCCTTGAGAAAGGATCCCATGGCCGCCCAGTTCTTGCGCAGTAGGAGTTCTTCCTCGTCTTTGCGGCGGTATTCCGGATCCCGGTGAAGAATCTGAAATTTTGAAAGTCGTTCTTGCTCCTCGGGGCTGACGCCGCCGATCTCGATCGCGGCGAGCCGGTCGGCGAAGGCAGGATCCGCGTGGGGGGCAAGCCAGTCCGGCATTTCCACGACGTGAGCGTCGGCGTCGTGCATGGCTCGGTGCGCGTAGGGCATGGGGCACTCCTCGGGGGGGCTTCAGGGTATCGAATCGCCGGTTTTGGGGTCGCGAGAAAGTTCCGGGCGGTGCTACTGCGTGCCCTCGCGCCAGAATCGCTCGATCTTTCCGCTCGGGGTGCTCAGGATGAGGTCGGTGGCCGAGAGGTGAACGATGGTGTCGCTCCACTGGTGACCGGCGGGGAGCGCTGGAATCCCGGAGCTGTCGATCGAGCCGTTGAACGTGTTCCCCTCGAGGGTCCAGTGCCCCCGGGCGTAGCCGCCCCTCCAACCGGGGGCCTTTCGTGCCTGGAGGGTGAAATCTCCAGCCCCGTGAATGTAGAGGGTCATCGGCCGCTCCATGCGCGCGGAGACCCAGGCACCGGGCAACGTGGCGCGCGGAAGGGGGTCGCCTTCCGAACACGAGGAGGGGGGCACGGGGCACTCGCGTTGGGGAAGGGCGGTACATCCGGCGAGCGCAATGAAGAAGGCCGAGGCGAAAAACGCGTGCAGGGCGGGGCGGTTCACGATGGCGACTCCGGCTCGGTTCGGCCCGGTTGGGTCGAAACCGCATTATGCCACGATGGGCTTCCGGCGCGAGTTCGCCGAATCGAGGCCAGGGCACCGAGGGCAACCAGGGCCAGCATGGCGGGGCGCGGTTCGGGCACCGGGGCGGCCGAGTCGAAGAGGCTGACCTCGGGGTCTCCGTAGAGGTTGAAGCCGGCCATATTCTGCCAGTACCAGCAGCGCCCGTAGAGGTCGAGATCTCGCTTGATCTCGAGCAGGGAGTCGCCCACCGGCATCCCCTGCAAGGCCAATCGGTCCATGAAGTGGTAGGCCATGCCGGCGTTGCCCGCGGCGCTAGACGGGTCGGTGATCGGCGGGTTCGGGCCGCCGGGGCCGTGGCTGATTTCCGTCGCTCCGATCGTCCCAATCGCGCCGTTCTTGAGCAACGCGTAGCTCAGGTTGTTGGTCTGGATGGGCCGCGAGTTGAAACACGAAGCCTGGAAGGTGATCACGGGGTGAGTGTCGTCGAGTTGAACGGCCTGGGAGCTGGTCATCACGTTGGCCGCGCCCGCGCCGCCTCCGTGGGTCAGCCACGCGACCGCCCCGGGAGACGTGGCGTCCCACTCGGCCGTCACGTTTGCGACGGAGCACGTCGTGGCCTCGGGTGTGCCCGAGATCGGCACGCAGCCCGAGGGAGGGTTGGGAACCATGCAAACCTCCGCGTCATAGACGCGCGCCACGGTCGAAAAATCCGCCGGCAGAAAGATATCGTCGCGCAGGGCTTCTCCGAAGAAGATTCGGTTCGCCCCCTCGGCGGCGATCAAGGCGGAAAAGCGCCAGTCGATGCTTTCGAAAGGAGCTTCCTGGTAGGCCACGGTCTTGGCCAGGATCTGATCGAGTGCCGTGACGCCCTGGGCGAAGGTCGTGGGGTTGCTGCTGTTGTAGACGGGAATGCGGCCCACGGCGAATTCGTGGTTGCGATCGACACCGCCGGGCCCGAAGTCGCCGGTCGGGCCGGCCGGGGCATCGAAGTCCCCAAATTCGCCGTAGAGGCCGTCGCCGTCGAGATCCCAGTTGCCATCGACATCGGCGTAATAGTAGTCGGAGGGGACGGGATCCTGTGTCATGACAAAACTGTCGCAGTCGGCGTTCCATCCGTTGGGCGAGGTCGACAGGTATCCGAAGGTCCGCGGGTAGAGAGTCTTCATGGGGACCGGACCGCTGGCGGTGCGGGGATCGCCGATGATCAGCAGGTACTCGATGTCGTAGAGGGCATAGGCCGACTGCAGGAAACTCCGCAGGGTCTCTGCGGCGGAGTCCCCGGAGAGGCCTGTTCCCCCCCAATCGGTTTCGTCGAAGACGTGGACGACGAAGCCGCGGGCTTGCTTGGCGGCCACGAACGAATCCAGGTTCTGCGAGAGCGTTCGGATCTCCGACGAGGTGACGATCACGTAATCGGTCGCCCGGGCGGAGACCGGCCAGGAAAGAGCGAGCAGAGCGGCAAGAGAAACAAGGGTGGCGGCGAGTTGTCGGGGTCTCATGGGTGCGTCCATTCTTTGGCTCAGTGCGCAGGCGAACGAGCCGTGCGAGGCGTGGATTAATGAGTGGGAAAAATTCCCACAATACTGCACATAAAAGGACCCGCTCGCACCGGGGTAGTTCACTGGATACCCCCGGGGGAAAAGGGGTCCGCCTTTCGGGCGTCTCCGTTGCAGGAGAGCTCACGGTTGGGTCCTCGAGGGCATGGCACTAGACTCGCAGCCTCGATGGTAGGGGAACAACAGCAATGAACGCGGGCGGTGAGTCTCCGCCCGGAACGGCTTCTGCCGGCGGCGAAGGGCCGATGCGGGTGGCCATGTTGTTCTCGCGTTTTCCGCCCACCTACGGTGGGGGCGGAATCCAGGGCGAGCGGCTCGCGCGTCGGCTCGTCGCACGCGGCGTCGATGTCCAAGTGCTTTGCGAGGCGCGCGGGGGAAGCACGGCTGCCCTGGAAGAAGTCAGCGACGGGCTGCGGATTCGACGGTTTCGGATCCCCTCGTTCGACGACAAGCGAAACCTGTGGTTGGGGATTCGGGCCGCGTGGTGGCTGGCTCGCCACGACGCCTGGGATCTTCTCCACGTGCACGGGTTCGGCTATTTCGGCGTGCTGCCCACCGTGGTCGCGCGCTGGCGTGGGAAGAAGGTGCTGGTGAAGACGACCCTGTTGGGGGGGGACGGCGTTCCGAAAGACAGCCGGTGGCCGCAGCGCCAATGGATCACCGACGCCTACCGGCGCGTCGACAGCGTGATTGCTCTTTCGGACGAACTCGAAGCGGGGTTTCGTTCCGATCCGAAGTTTCGAGGCGCCGTGCTGAAGCTGCCGAACGGGGTCGATGCATCGGTGTTTGCGCCGGTGGACGCGGCGAAACGCCGAGAGTACCGCGAACGGTTGGGAGTCCCGGCGGATGCTTTTGTCGTTTTTTCTGCAGGGCAGCTCGATTCCCGCAAGCGCGTGACCGACATCGTCGAGGCCGCGGGCTTGTCGGGGATTCGGCCGATCTGTGTGACCCTCGCCGGGCCGGAGTCGCCGGATCGGCGAGACGTCGAAGCCCTGGCCGCCGCGACGCGTTCCCTGCCCGCGGGTGCGAGCGTGGTTTGCCTCGGCGAACTCGGCCACCACGCTCTGCCCGAGGCCTACGCCATGGCCGATGCGTTCGTCCTGGCGTCGAGCGCCGAGGGCATGCCCAACGCACTCCTCGAGGGTATGGCGACGGGGCTGCCGTGCCTGGCCAGCGACATTCCGGGATCGCGCGACGTCCTCAACCGGGGAGGGGGGCGGCTCTTTCCGCCGGGGGACGTTTCCGCGCTGGCCCGGGAATTGGCCTCCCTGGCCGACGATCCCGCGGCTTCGGCGGCACTGGCACGCGAGGGAAGGGAGGTGGTCCTCGAGCGCTACTCGCTGGACCGCCTGGCCGAGCAGTACAGCGACCACTACTGCGCCCTTCTCGGTGTTTCCTGAGGCGGCCCCAGGCTTTCGATTCGCCGTGCTCGATTGCTAGAGTGGGGACCCCTCGAACCGGACTGGAGACCCGCCCTCATGGAAATGCACTACGCGACGCTTTGGGAAGCTCTCGCCGACCGCATCGGCGATTCCGTAGCCCTCGTCAATGGCGACAATCGCCGGACGTGGACCGAGTACGAGGCGCGCGCCTCGAAACTCTCGGCCGCTCTGGGGGCAGCCGGGCTGGCTCGCGATTCCAAGCTCGGAATGTATCTCTACAACGGCAACGAGTATCTCGAGACGCAATTTGCCGGCATGAAACTTCGCGGCGTTCCCGTGAACGTGAACTACCGCTATCTCGACGACGAACTCCTCTACCTTCTCGACAACTCGGACGCCGAAGCGCTCGTATTTCATTCGAGCCTGGGCGATCGGGTGGCTCGCGTCATGGAACGGGCCACCCAGGTAAAGCTCTGGGTGCAGGTCGATGACGGCGGAGAGACGGTACCGGGAGCGGTGGCCTACGAAGAACTGATCGCCGGTCACGATCCGGCACCTCCTGTGGATCGCTCGGCCGACGATATCTATATGCTCTACACCGGGGGCACCACCGGGATGCCGAAGGGGGTCATGTACGACATCGGCGGCATGATGCAGGGGCTCATGAACGCTGCTTTTCCGCTGCTTGGACTGGGAATGCCGTCCGTGGACGAGGTCCCGGCGCTGGTGGAGAAGATGCACGCGGATGGGGCCGGTCCTGTTTCGGTTCCGGCTTGCCCATTGATGCACGGCACCGGGATGTGGCTGGGAGCCCTCGTGCCGCACCTCGGGGGGGCGAGGGTGGTCACGCTCGAAAACCGCTCGCTCGATGCCCACGAGTTGTGGAAGACCGTGGAGACCGAGAAAGCGAGCCAGGTCGTGATCGTCGGCGACGCCTTCGCGAAGCCGATGATCCGAGCCCTGGACGAGGCGAAGGCCGACGGCCGAGCCTACGACCTTTCAAGCGTTCGGTTCATGATCTCGTCTGGAGTGATGTGGACTTCGGAAGTGAAGGAGCAACTCCTCGAGTGGCAGGACTGGGTGCTGATCGACGCCATGGGCTCGACGGAAGGAAGCATGGGGACGCAGATCACCAGCCGGGGCAATGTCGGCCAGACGGCCAAGTTCGCCATGGCTCCAACGACCAAGGTGTTTACGGAAGACGGCCGACAGGTGGAGCCAGGCTCGGGAGAGGCCGGCATGGTGGCGGCTGGCGGCAGCGTGCCGCTCGGCTATTTCAAGGACGAGGCCAAGTCCGAGGCGACCTTCCGAACGATCGATGGCGTTCGGTACTCGTTTCCCGGCGATTGGGCGCTCGTGGAGGCGGATGGAAGCCTTACGTTGCTGGGCCGCGGCTCCAATTGCATCAATACCGCCGGAGAGAAGGTCTATCCCGAGGAGGTCGAGGAAGCGGTAAAGCGCCACCCCGACGTGCTCGACTGCCTGGTGGTGGGAATTGACGACGAGAAATTTGGCCAGCGCGTGACCGGCGTGGCTTCACTGCGGCCCGGGTGCGACGCCAGTGGGGAGGCGATTCGCGAATTCCTGCGCGACAAGATTGCCGCCTACAAGATGCCGAAACAGTTGTTCGTCGTGGAGAAGGTGCACCGCGCTCCCAACGGCAAAGCCGACTACAAGTGGGCGCGCAAGTCGGTAGAAGAGGCGCTCAGCTAGGGCAGGTCAGGCCCGTTCCAGTCCACGAAGAACGATTTC
>JAZAOF010000113.1:0-5284 GCA_036228265.1 Myxococcota bacterium
CACCGAAATGGTCCTCCCCCTCGCACAGAATACGCGCATACTGCATGCCCAGGTGAATCGCGAAATCGACTCCCAACCCGATGATCAACACGGCAAACGCGATCGAAACGATGTTGACCCGCCCCACGAAACCGGCCGCAAAGGCCGCGCACCAGACGAGCCCCACGACCAACGTAGCCACCGTTGCGATCACCAGGGGAACCGATCGCAACGCCCAGTAGAGCACCACGGTCACCAGGCCGAAACAGAAGAGCCCGGCGACCCCGATGTCCCAGGCGAGGCCGAACATTTCCTCGTAGTTGAGCGCGGGATTTCCCGTCACCCGAACGCGCACACCGGGAGTTGCATCCAGCCCCAACTCCTGGACGACTTCGCGAATCGACGCCAGTGGAGCCCCTCCCGGGAGAACGGACTCGAAGTTCAGGATGGGTTCAACCACCACGATCTGCCGGGTATCCAGGTCGATCGACGAACCCTCGAGAAGCACCTCGTCCCACGAGAGATAGACGGGATTTTCCTCGTAAACAGAGACACTCGCCCGGCCGATGCGATCCAGGATGCCCGACCATCGCTCGGCGTCGTTCGAACCCTCGCCCGCCTGCTCGAGCCCAAGCCGAAGGACCTCTCCCACCCGGACGATGCTGGGATCCACCTCCAATGAAGCGACGACCGGTTGGAGCTGAACCAGTTCGTCCCCGAATTCCTCGAGCTCGTCCGGCGTCCGGTAGAGCAGAGCCCTCTTCTGGAAGAAGGGCTCGTCCCCGGGAATCTCCACATCGATGAAGTCCGCCGTTCGAGCCGACAAGGCCGATCGCAACCGCTCCGCAGTTTCCCGGGCCTGCTCCGGCGTTTGAGCGTCCACCACCACGAGCAGCGAGTTGCTGAGTACCGGAAAAAGCTCCACGTACTCCTCGCGAAGCTCCCAGTACGGCAGATCTTCCGCCATCAACCGAACGTGGTCCGAATTGACTCCGAGAGAGAAGGCCGCATAGACCCCCAAAAACAGTGTCAGCCCCACCGTGATCCAACAGACCGTCGCCGGATGTGCGAGGACCCGATCCGTGAGCGCAGCCAGGCGGGCTCCGATCCAGTCGTCGACGAGATCCTTCATGGCGCCGGGAGAGTAGCCCCCTCCCCGGGGAAATCTCGGCTCGAGGGGCTCCAATTTTCCCTTGGGACCGCGGGCGTGCATCGCGCGCACTGGAGCCCACTCGTGCCCCTGGTCTAAACTGCTGCCATGTCGAAGACCTACGAAGAATTGCTGCAGGAACTGACCGGCCCGGGAGGCCAGTACGAACTCGAAGAAACGACGATTCGAGGCGTGCCCACCCGAACCTTCAAGAACATTCCACCGTCGATGCGTCAACTTTTCGATGTCTGCCGAACACGGGGCGACCGGAGCTTCCTGGTCTACGAGGACGAGGATTGGAGCTTTGCCGACGTCATGTCCAGCCACGACGCGCTGGGAGATGTCCTGGTCCACCGCTATGGAGTCCAGCCCGGTGACCGCGTGGCGATTGCCATGCGCAACTACCCCGAATGGATCATCGCCTTTGCCGCAATCACCTCGGTGGGTGCCATCGCGGTCTCGATGAACGCATGGTGGAAACGGGATGAGCTCGCCTACGGACTGGACGACTCCGGCGCATCGGTCCTGATTGGGGACCGGGAGAGAATCGAAATCGCCGCACCGTCGTTGGCTCAGCCCGGACTCCAGGGCCTCGCGGTCCGCGCCGAAGGCCCCCTCCCGGAAGGCGTCGAACGCTGGGAAGACGTGGTGACCCCAGGCGCCCCCTTGCCCGAGGTCGAAATCCACCCCGACGACGACGCGACGATCCTCTACACGTCGGGGACCACGGGGTTCCCCAAGGGCGCGGTATCAAGCCACCGCGCCGTTCTCAGCGCCCTCGCCTGCTTCGGCCTTCGGGCCTCCGTGCATACCGCGCGCTACCCCAAGGATTCGGAAGGCCACCCCTACCCTCCCTGCTTCATTCTCTGCGTGCCCCTCTTTCACGTGACGGGCTGCATTGCGGTCACGCTCACTTCCTTCGCATCGGGTGCCAAGATCGTCATGATGCACAAGTGGAGTCCCGAGCGGGCCCTCGAACTCATCGAGCGAGAACGCATCACGAACTTCGTAGGGGTACCCACGATGTCGTGGGATCTCCTCGAGTCTCCGGCATTTGGAAAATACGACACGTCGAGTCTCCTCAGCGTCGGGGGCGGCGGAGCCCCCGCCCCTCCCACGCTCGTGGAACGGGTCGACAAATCCTTTGGGCGAGCCCGACCCGGAATAGGCTACGGAATGACGGAAACGAACGCCTACGGCCCGCAGAACGCCGGGGACGACTACGTGGAGAGACCGACGAGCGCCGGGCGCGCGGTGCCTCCCATGGAACTCCGCGTCACCGACGAAGAAGGAAACCCGCTTCCCCCGGGCGGCGTTGGCGAAATCTGGTTCCGGGGACCGAACCTCATCCGGGGCTATTGGAACAAGCCCGAGGCTACCGCGGAAACGCTCATCGACGGATGGCTCCGAAGCGGAGACATCGGCCAGATGGACGAAGATGGATTCATCTACGTCCAGGACCGGGCCAAGGACATGGTGCTGAGGGCGGGCGAGAATGTCTACTGCGCTGAAGTCGAAGCCGCGCTCTACGAGCACCCTGCGGTTTACGAGGCCGCCGTATTTGGAATCCCCCACGAGAGACTGGGAGAAGAAGTCGCTGCCGCGATCTATCCCAAGCCGGGCCACGCACTTGATGCCGAAGAGATCCAGCGACACATGCGGGAGCGTGTCGCGGCCTTCAAGGTGCCCAGCATCGTCGAGATCGCCGACGCCCCGCTGCCGCGAAATCCGGCGGGCAAGATCCTCAAGCGCGAAATCCGGGACGAGATTGCTCGCGGCCGCTGAGCCCCCTCCAGAAAAAGAGACTCAGCCGCGCCGGGGCGACGCCGCCAGCCCCTCGTTTTCCCTCGATTCCACGGGAAAATGCAGCGCCTCGCTCCTGCGGGTCCCGGTCGGCGGCGCGTCCCCTCCCCGAGCGAGTTTGCGAAGGTCATCGAGGATCAAGTAGCCGCAAGGAACGAGAAGAAGCGAGATCACGGTGGCGAAGACCACGCCAAAGGCCAGGGAGACGGCCATGGGGATCACGAACTGGGCCCCCATGCTGGACTCGAGGAGAAGCGGCGAAAGCCCTGCGAAGGTCGTGAGCGAAGTCAGCACGATGGGGCGAAAACGCGAGACGCCGGCCTCGCACACGGCTTGCAGAAGAACCACCCCCTCGTCGCGGCGACGATTGATCGAATGGACAAGAACCAGGCTTGAATTGACCACGACGCCCGAAAGCGCCACCACGCCAAACAGCGACATCATGCTGAAATCCATTCCCATGAGGAGATGACCGCCGATCGCGCCCACCAGGCCAAACGGGATGACAGCCATGATGATCAACGGTTGGCCGTAACTCCGAAGCGGAACCGCCAGGAGCGCATAGATCAGCACCATCGCGAAAAGGTAATCCCGCGACAGCGCGGCAAACATCTTCTGCTGCTCGCGTTGTTCCCCCTCCAGTCCGTAGGTGATCTCGGGAAACTCCATGGCCAACCCGGGCAGAACCCGATCGCGAAGATCCGCGAGGATCTCGGTGGGGTTTCCTCGATTGAGGTCAACGTCCGACGTCACGTTGATGACACGCTGGCGTTCTTCTCGGCGAATCGTCGAATAGCCGCGCCCCCATTCGGCCCGGGCCACCGCATAGAAGGGAACCTCGCCTCCCGATGGCGTGCGGATGCGCAGGTTCTCGAGATCGGCGACGGAACGGCGGCTGCTTTCGGGGTAACGGACCATCACCCGGATGTCGTCGCGCCCCCGTTGAATCCGCTGCACCTCCTCCCCGTAAAACGCCTGCCTCACCTGCCTTGCGAGGTCTTGGAGAGAGAGCCCGAGAGCTTCCGCAGCGGGAAGGATGTCGAGACGGATTTCGGACTTTCCCCCCTGGAAAGAATCCGCGATATCGAAAACGCCTTCGTAATTCGCGAGGGCCGACTTCAGGTACGTTGCCGCCTCTTCGAGATGTTCGGAGTTCGCCGACTGCAACTGGATATTGATGGGCTCACCGAAGGAGAAGTAATCCGAAACGAAGCGGACCTCTTCCGCTTCCGGAATCGGTGGGGTCAACTCTCGCCACCGGGCGACGACACTCCGGGGAGACAGGCGTCTCATCTCGCCGGATGCCAGTTCGAGACTGACCTCCCCCTCGTGCGACGACCCCGCCCCGGATTCCGAACCGGGCCCCCCGCGATCCAGGCCCACGCGGCCACCGACCACCGCCATGGAATGCTTGACCACCGACGGACTCGTTCCGTAGGCAACGTCAAACTCGCGGCGGAGCGCACGCGCGGACTCCTCGAGAATCTCCACGGCTTCGGACGTGCGCTCAACGGGAGTTCCTGGGGGCATGGTCACGGTCGCCGAAACGTAATCCCCCTCCACCGCGGGAAAGAAGATCCACTTGATCCGCCCCGTTCCCACCAGGGAAAAGGTAATCAGAAGCAGCGCCAGGGCCACGGTGACGGATACGTACCGCCAGGCCAGGGCGCGATCCAGGGCCGGGCGATATCGACGACGAGCCACTCGAGTGAGGCTCGCCGCCATGAACGACTGGGTCTTCTTCCAGCGCGCCTGGATCGAACCGGGCCGAGGTTCTTTCCCCCGCACCTCGGCGTGATATCCCAGGTGAGCTGGAAGGATCCACTGTGATTCAATCACCGAAAAAACAAGACAGAAAACGACAACCAGGCCAATGGTTCCGAAGAAGGAGCCCATCGGTCCCGGGGCCAGGACCATGGGCATGAACGCGGCCACCGTGGTCAGCACACCAAAGATCACGGGGACCGAGACCTCCTGCGTGCCCCGAATCGCGGACCGCAGGGGATTCTCCGCGCGCTCCTGGTGACTGTGGATGCTCTCTCCCACCACGATCGCATCGTCGACAAGGAGCCCCAGGACGAGAATGAAGGCGAACAAGGTGAGCACATCGATCGAAAATTCAAATACGGGAAAGAGGGCCAATGCCCCCATCACCGAAATGGGGACCCCGATGGCCACCCAGAAGGCCAGTCGAAGCCTCAAGAACAATGCCAACACCACGAAGACCAGGATGAAGCCCCATTGTGCATTGTCCACCAGGATTCGGAGCCGATCCTTCAGGTAGACGGAATCATCGCGCCAGATCGTGATCGAGAGTGCGTCGGGAAGATCCGCCCGAATCTCATCGATGTA
>JAZAOF010000114.1:0-6807 GCA_036228265.1 Myxococcota bacterium
TCAGGAGAATACGCTGGTTGCGGAGTTGGAGGGTCATTGGGGGGCCTCTTGTTTTCAGGCGAGCGTGCCGCCGTCGACGCGAATTTCTTCGCCATTGATGTGGGCGCCATCGTTGGAACAGAGAAGGGCGATGACCGCGGCCACGGTCTCGGGGCCCCGCGGCTTGTCGAGGGGCATGATGCGCTGGATCAGCGAGACATCCATGTTCTCGGGCATGTTGGACCTCGATGTCATTCCGGTCTGTACCGAGCCCGGGCAGACACAGTTGGCTCGCATGCCCTGCTTGGCGTACTCGACGGCGATAGCCCGCGTGAAGGCCTGCACGCCGCCTTTCGTTGCGCCGTAGCACGCTCCGTAGGGAAGCCCGGCGAGAGCCGACGTGGAAGAGGTATTGAGGATGACTCCCCCGGTTTTGAGGAGATGGGGAATTGCGGCACGGCACATCAGGAACGTTCCCGTGAGGTTGATTCGCATCACCCGTTCCCACTCCTCGAGGGTGATTTCATGGGTGTGGGCCATGTGGAGGATGCCGGCGATGTTGCACTGCACGTCGAGGCGCCCATGGGTCGAGATGACGTGGGCCAGGGTCGCTTCAACCTGGGCTTCATCGCTGACGTCGCAAACCCGGGGTTCGACGGAGAGCCCCTCCTCGTGGCAATTCTTCACCATCTCCTCGAGCCCTTCCGCAACGACGTCCGTGCAGATGACGTGTGCCCCTTCACGAGCCAGGCGTTCGGACGTGGCACGCCCGATTCCAGAGGCGGCACCGGAAACCAGGGCGACCCGGCCTTCGAATCGCTTCAACGGGGAGGAAGACTCGGTCATGGGGGGACTCCTTGGACAGCGCGGGCCGACGATACCACAGGGCGAATTCACTTCCGGGACCGGAAAACAGGCAATCGGAAAGCTAATCTGCGGCGATGAAGACGAATGGATGGAAGAGGCGGGGGAGCGGTTGGGTCGTCGCGGCGCTCCTGGTCGTGGGTTCCGGTGCGGCCACGGCGGGAGCAGAAGGGGGAGTTCCCGCACTCCAGTGTCCGCTGGATCCGGGCCGTTCTTCGTTTTCGATGGAGGTGGCCGGTCGAAGCCGACGCGTCGAGGTGGCGGTGGGACCGCGGGCGGGGAAAGCCGGTCCAGCGCCGGTGGTGTTTCTCTGGCACGGCTGGGGGGGCGATGCCCGGAACCTGCTGGCCACGACCCGGTTGGCGAAGCTGTGGCCCGATGCCGTGGTCATCGCTCCGGTCGGCCTGGCCCGCCGGTTTCCAGGGGCGGGATACCGCTCTCTTCCAGGGTGGCAGATCGCTCCGGGGGAACTCGACAATCGAGATCTTCGGCTCTTCGACGCGCTGGTGCTCGAGTTGTCCAAGCGCGATTGCCTCGATCGCGACCGTTTTGTGAGTACCGGCTTTTCCAACGGAGGCTTCTTTTCGAATCTCCTGGGCTGCGAAAGACCGGCCGTGTTGGCGGCGATTGCCCCGGTGGGAGGAGGAGGGCCCCCCGGCAATTGCGCAGCCCCGCTTCCGGCCTGGATCGCCCACGGAACAAGCGATCGCGTGGTTTCCGTCCGCGAAGGGCGCGCGAGTTTTGCACGTTGGCGCGAACGCAATTCGTGCGAAGAAGATGCGAAGGGCCCGGGCGATTCCGAGGGCTGCTTCAGCGCGCCGGGCTGCCGGGAAGAGACCGTCCTGTGCACGTTCCACGGAGGGCATTGGTGGCCCCACGAACTGCTCCCCGACTGGGCGCGTTTCCTCGAGTCGCAACGACGCGCGACGCAGCCGTGACCGAAGGGCCGGAAAACGCCGAAGCCGAGTGGGTCCCCGTGACCGATCGTCAACGCCCGCCGAGTATCGTCCAACTCGCGTGGCCCGCGGTCCTGTCGAACCTGCTGTTTGCCACCGTGGGGTTTGTCGACATCAAAATCGTGGGCTCCCTGGGGCCTTCGGCGGTGGCGGCCACGACGACGGGCAATCGTATCTTCTTTCTGACCGAAGCCATCTTGATGGCCATTACGGCCGGGACGACGGCCATGGTGGCGAGAGCCTGGGGAGCCGGCGATCGCAAGGAAGCCGACCGGGTGACCTTCGTGTCCATCGTGCTCTGTGGAGCGTTGGCCGTGGCGCTCTCTGCTTTGAGCGTGATCTTCGCCTATGAGCTTGCAGGGCTCTATCAACTTCCAGAGGAAACCATCCGCCAGGCGGCTTCGTTCATTCGGTGGCTGGGCGTGTTCACGGTCTTTCTTTCGCTTTCGATGGTGCTCGGGACGGCGCTCCGCGCGGCGGGCGACACGATGACCCCGCTTTGGGTCGGGGCCATCACGAACGTGCTCAACGTCTTCCTGGTCTACGGTTTTGTCTACGGCCAGTTCGGGTTCCCCGCGCTGGGAGTAAAGGGCGCGGCGCTGGCCAGCGGATTGGCTTTCAGTGTCGGGGCGATCCTCCTCCTGTGGATGTGGCTTCGTGGCCGACTGCTCCTGGGATTCGATGCCACGGATGCCTTCGGGATCGATCGCATGCGGCGCTTGTTCCACATCGGTTATCCCGCAGCCCTGGAGCAGGCGGTCTGGCAGGTGGGTTTTCTGGGTTTCCTCTGGGTTGTGGCGCTCTACGGCACGGCTCCCTACGTCGCCTACGGGATCGGAGTCCAGATCCTGGCGTTTTCCTTCGTTGTCGGTCACGGTTTGTCCATCGCGGCCGCGACCCACGTCGGGCAATCGCTCGGGGCCGGCGATCCGGAGGGCGCGACGGCGAGTGGGTGGCGCGCCATGCGGATCGGTATTGCCGGCATGAGCGCACTCGGCATTGGAATCATTGCCATCGCGGAGCCGATTGCCCGCTTCATGATCGACGATGCCGAGGTCGTTCGGTTGATCGTGGTCTTTATCTACATCCTGGGATCGGTGCAGCCCCTGATGGCGATCGAATTTGGTCTCGGGGGGGCCTTGCGAGGCGCGGGAGATACCCGCTTTCCGCTCTACATCATTCTGACCGGCCTGATCGGAGTCCGGGTCACGCTTGCGGGACTGGCCGCCTGGTTGGGGTGGCCCGTGGAGTGGATCTTTGCCGTGCTGATCTTCGATTACATGGTCCGCTCGGCGCTCTTTACCCGGCGCTTTGCCCGTGGCCATTGGAAGGCGATTGGCCTGAGCTGACTCGTGTGCCCGTCGTAAATGCCTTGTCACGGGCGAGAGGCTGAACGATGCTGGCCCGATGGGTACCTGTTTTTTGACCGGGGCCTCTTCGGGAATTGGCCGGAGTCTCGCCCGCCGCCTGGCGCGGGAGGGTTGGGCGATGGCACTGGTGGCCCGGCGAGAGGAACTTCTCGACAGTCTCGTCGGGGAGATCGAGTCCGAGGGGGGTCGGGCCCTGGCGATTCCCTGCGACGTGACCGATCGCGCCGCGGTTCGCGCCGCGGTTGCGAGTGCGGAAGCCGGGTTGGGGCCGATCGCGCTCCTTGTGGCCAACGCCGGTGGCGCCGAGGCGGGAACGAGTTCGGCCACCGAATTTCGGGCGGAGGTCTTTTCCGAGACCTACGCGCAAAACGTGGCGGGAGTTCTCTACTGCGTCGAAGCCGTCCTTCCGGGGATGCGCGACCGCGGAGAAGGGCATCTCGTGGCGACGAGCAGCCTGGCCGGCGAACTCGGGCTCCCGAACGCGGGACCCTATTCGTCCGCCAAGGCGGCGCTGACGCGAATGATGGAGAGCCTTCGCGTGGAACTTCGCGGAACCGGGGTCGATGTCACGATCCTCGTGCCAGGATTCATTCGCACCCGGCCCGGCGGAAAGGCGAGTCGGCCCTTCGTGCTCGAACTCGAGGACGCGACGGCTCGAATTCATCGCGCCATTGCGCGGCGGCTCCCGGTCTTCGTATTCCCGTGGACCCTGGCCTGGGGGATCCGCCTGGCCCGAGCGCTTCCGGCTCGGGTGCGGGATCGGTTGCTCCGCGCGACGGTTTCCTGAGCGCGCAGTCGGTTGCGGGGGTGCCTAGGGCTCGATGACGAGCAGCAGCGCTCCGGCTGCAACTTCGCTTCCTTCGCTGACCTCGATGCGGGCCACGGAGCCGGCGATATGCGCCACGATATTGTTCTCCATCTTCATGGCTTCGAGGCTGAGTACCACGTCGTTTTCCGCGACCGCATCGCCAACCGCCACCTTCACCGAGATGACCTTGCCCGGCATCGGTGAGATTACGCCGCCGGGTCCCGCCGCAGACGACGCGGGAGGCGCCGCCAGGGCCGCCGGGGCCGGTCGGATCGCCGGAGAGGGTCTCTTGGCCGACGTTTTTACGGGAGTCGCGGTCTCGACTTCTCCGCCGGTAAACTCCACCTGGAATTCATGCTCGTCGTCCACGGTGACGGTGGCTCCGCCTCCCGGGTTGTCGAGGACGTTCACGGTGTGCTCGATTCCGTTCGAGCGGACCTTGTAGGTGGCCATTCGTTTCTCGTTCCTGTTATTGAGACCGAGCGAGCTGCTCGAGTCGCCCCGCAATTTCCCAGGGAGTCGAACCGGGTGCCGATCGAACTCTCTGGCTGCGGTGCCGGTGAACACCGTAGGCGGCCAGCGCCACCGCTTCCATGGCGCTGGACCCCGCTGCTTCGGCGGGAGTGTACGCAACACTCGGTGCAAGGGTCATGGCGAGGTCGCCCGAGGGCGTCTGGACGAAGAGTTCCGGGCCCACCTGCGTGATCATGGATCGAAAGCGAACTCCCCCGACCTCGGCGTCCAGTCGGTCCGGGGCGCGGCTATGGATACGGGCGATCGTTCCATCGCCGAACTCCCACTCTCCGTCATCGAGAACCCCGTAGGAGATCTCGAACCGTTCGTTGCGGAAGTCGAAGGCCACCGAGCCCGTAGCGCCGTGGCCGGCCTCTCCGTGAGTAAAGAGCGTGGCCAGGTGGAAGCCCAGGTCGCGTGCCGCTTCGTCGAGCACGAGATCGCGCGGCGGGTCGACGCGGGGGATGAAATCCGTCGTCGTGTCCCCCTCCAGGAATTCGGGCGTTCGCAGCACGTTGACCAGGAAGTCACGGTTGGTTCGCATGCCCGCCAGGTGCGTGCGCTCGAGGGCAAGCGCCAGGCGGCTCGAGGCTTCGGTTCGGTTCGGGCCGTGGGCAATTACCTTGGCGAGCATCGGGTCGAAGCTGATCCCCACCACCGATCCGGACTCCACGCCCGAATCCCAACGGACCGGGGGAGCGTCGCGGGTGTCCAGCGTGGCAATCGTTCCCGTTACCGGAAGAAAGTTGTTCGCCGGGTCTTCGGCGTAGAGCCGCGCCTCTACGGCCGATCCCGTGAAGGTGATGTCTTCCTGGGCGAAGTCGAGAGGCTCTCCGCGCGCGACCCGGAGCTGCTCGCGAACGAGATCAATGCCCGTGACCATTTCCGTCACGGGGTGTTCCACCTGCAGCCGCGTGTTGACCTCGAGAAACCAGAACTCCCCGGTCTTGTCGTCGAAGAGAAACTCGACGGTGCCCGCCGACCGGTAGTCGAGTGAGCGACCGAGGTCCACGGCCGCCTGGCCCATGCGGTCTCGCAGGGTGGCGTCGACACGAGGGGAGGGAGATTCTTCGATGATTTTCTGGTGACGGCGTTGGATCGAACAGTCACGCTCGCCCAGGTGAACCAGGTTTCCGTGTCCGTCGCCGAGAATCTGGATCTCGATGTGGCGTGCCGTTGAGACGAAGCGCTCGAGGAAGACGCGATCGTCTCCGAACCCTGTCTTCGCTTCGCGTTGCGCGGCGGCCACGGCTTGTTCGAGGTCTTCCGGGGACTCGACGACACGCATCCCCTTGCCGCCACCCCCGGCGGCGGCTTTCACGAGGAGCGGGTATCCGACCTCTCGGTCCGCCGTCGTGTCCGCGCTCATGGGAAGAGTGGGGACGCCGCTCCTCTCGGCGAGATCCTTGGCGGTGAGCTTGTCGCCCATGACCTCGATGGCCTCTGGTGAGGGACCTACCCAGGCCAGGCCAGCTTCTTCGACGGCGCGGGCGAACCCGGCATTCTCGGAGAGGAAGCCGTAGCCGGGATGGATCGCTCCCGCCCCGCTTCGCCGGGCGGCCTCCAGCGCAGCGTCGGCATCGAGATAGGAGGTCTCGATGCGCATGGCGACGTCGGCGTCTCGCACAAAGGGTGCGTCCTGATCCGCGTCGACGTAGATCGCCACGCTGCGGATGCCCATTTCGCGCGCCGTCCGCATGACCCGACGGGCGATTTCGCCACGGTTGACGACCAGTAGGGTTTCGAACACCGGCACAGCGAGCCCCAGGGCAGTTCGGCGCGCACTCTAGCGCGTTTCGCCGGTGATGCCCTCGACCCCGGGAGCTAGAGCGCGCGGCGGATTTCGTCGGCCAGCTGGGCCAGTGCCTGGCTCATCGCCCGGACGGTCTCGGCGGTTCCGGACCCCTCGGTGGCCACCCGGTACGTGGACCGCCGGGTCAGGTGCGGTTCGGATTCGTCCTGGCGTCGCAGGGACCAGCGTGCCACCAGTTCGACCGCGCCGTCGGAACTGCGCTCGAACCGGGATATTTCTACGCGCAGCCGGGTGCCGCCTTGTTGGGGAGATCCGGGTTGGAGTACACCGACCCGGTCCGAGGGGATCCGTTCGGCAAGGTCGTCCGCGAGGACCCGTGAGACATTCTGGGAGAGGTCTTCGCTCCACCGTTCGTCGTGGGAGAGATTCAATTCGCCGGGCTCGCCCCGGGACACCAACTGCGGGCGTTCGAGGTAGCCCGGGAGGACGACGGGGTCCACCACCACCAGCGGCCCCTGGGAAGCATCGCCGCTCGGGGTCGTCGAGGGCGGGACGGAGACCAGC
>JAZAOF010000115.1:0-22953 GCA_036228265.1 Myxococcota bacterium
TTCGTAGGGCCCAACGATGGCGGAGTAACGGGTGGCGGCCCAGGCGACACCGCCCTCGAGAAAGGCAATGTGCAGTCCCGGAAACCGGTGGGTGACGCCGTCGAGTAAAAGCGACCGGCAGATCGCTTCTCCGGCGGCTGCAAAGTTTCCGATGTGGTTGTAGACGTAGCTGCTGGCCGAGGCCCGGCTCCCCCAGCCCATGCCGCTCGAATGAAAGGTCGGTGAAACGCCGAGTTCAACGCATCGGCGCCAAACCGGGTCGTAGTCGTAGGGGCTATCGGAATTAAAGGTGTCCATCCATTGCATGGGTCGGGGCCCTGGGCCCGAGGCCTCGACGTTGCGCATGACGTGACCGGCCATAAGCACCGCTTTTAGCCCCCGTTCGCCCACTGCGTAGTCGAGTTCGGCGACGGCTTCCTCGGGCGTGTGCATGGGGATGCAGGCGACGGGGGTGAGTCGGTCCGAAAAAGGTCCATAAGATTCGGCGAAGTAGTCGTTGAAGGCGCGCGCCGCGCCGCGCCGGACTTCTTCATCGGGCAGGTTGAAGGTCAAGAGGCCGAACGTGGGATAGACGACCGCGAAGTCGATCCCCAGTTCATCGAGCCTTTCGTGAAAGAGGCCCGGGAGCATGGCGGTCGCCCGGTCGAGGGTGTTTTCTGCAGGGAAGGCCCACCAGGGCGGTCGCATGATCGCGAGAGATTGCCGGTCCCGCGCACTCGTGTGGGCCACGGCGCGCATTTGCTCGAAGGTTTGCCAGAACGAGTTCTCTACGGACTCTCCGGCGAGGTCGCGGAGGATCTCCCGGACGAGCGGGAGGTATTCCAGGCAGTGGCCGTCCGCGTCGATGATCGGGTGGTCGATGGCCGAACGAACGGTCTCGGCCGAGGGGTTGGACGGGGCTTGGGGCATGATTTCTCCAAGGCCGCTGTGCCTCGCGGGCTCAGGGCCAGAGGGGTTCGGGGATCTCGAGTCCCAGGGGTTGGTCCCAGCCGTTTCGATACGAAACCTCGTGGGCCGGGCGTCGCGGAGCCACGCCCCAGCGCCCGGTCGGGTAGCCGAGCGTCACGCAGCAGGCCATTCGCCAGCCCTCGTCCACGGGAACGCCCAGGATCTCGGTGACCTCCTGCCATCGAAAGAGGAGGACGGAGGTGAGAGCGCTTCCAACTCCTTCGGCCCGCGCGGCCAACATGGCGTTCCAGACGGCTGGAAAAATCGACGACCCGGTGGGGTCGGCCTGGTCGAATGCAAAAAGCAGAAGGGGGTAGTCTTCGAAGTGGTCGGCGAGATGTCGGGCCGAGCGGTACATCTTCTGGAAATCGACACTCGATTTCGCCTCGGGGCTGGCTTCGGCCGCCTCCGCCTGGGGCTTGTAGAGGGTGTCGAAGAGTTGTGTCAGGGCGCTTCGGTAGAGCGGTCCAAGCTTGGCTTGGATCGCCGGGTCGTCGACGAGCATGAAGCGCCAGCCCTGGGCATTTCCCCCGGTGGGGGCGCGTATGGCCGCGTCCAGAACCCTCGCCTGAACCGCCTCGGGGATGGGGTCTGTGCGGACTCGGCGCATTGCCCGGGTGGTATAGAGCGCTTCGTAGATGTCCATGATGCTCCTCCGGCCAACAGCATAGGGCTTCTGGGTTGCCGTGTAGCGCTCGCGCCGAGTGCAGTAATCTTGATGGGAGACACTCGGGGGACGGACTCGAGTTGCAGCCGAAGGAGAAGGCGATGGGCGCGACGAGGAACCGACTGATCCTGGAGGGAGCCCGGGTGATCGACGGGGTCGACGGAGTCCAGGAAACACGGGACGTGGTCATCGAAGCGGGGCGCATCGCCGGAATTGGATCGAACTTCGAGTCCCGGTCGGAGGATCGCGTCGTTGACCTGGACGGCCACAGCGTGCTTCCCGGCATGATCCAGGGACACTTCCACTCCGGCTTCGGGCATTTTGGGGCTGGCACCAGCGCCCCGATGCTGGGCCTCGAGGCGCCGGCGGCATTTTTCGGAATGCTCTCGACCCGGAACGCAAAGTTGGCCCTCGACACTGGCTTTACGGGGGTGATCGGTTCGAGCAATGGAGACTATCTCGATGTCAGCCTTCGGGAGGCGATCCTGTTGGGGATTGTCGAGGGGCCCCGCGTCTGGGCCGGATCCCACGAGTTGATGGCGAGCGGTTGCCAGGAGGACGGCGAGAACCGCGCCTGGTTCATGGGGCTCTCCCACCAGGGTCTCGCTCGGAAACTCGATGGCCCCGAGGAGTTTCGAAAGGCGGTTCGCCAGGAAGCGGGCCGCGGGTGCGATGTCATCAAGGTGACTCTCGCCCCCGGACACGGGGCTTCGCCGGTGGAAGATCGTTGCAACCTCACTCCCGAGGAACTCGATGCTGTAGTCGAAACGGCGCACGCCCGGGGCTGTCTCGTCCGCGCCCACGCCCCGTCCCGCAGCGCCATCCTGGAGTGCGCTCGGGCGCAGGTCGATATCATCGATCATGCCGATCGGATCGACTCCAGGTGTATTGATGCCGTGGCCGCGGCGGGTAGCGTGATCTGCCCCACGCTGCTCTGGAATCAGCGATTCCTCGATTTTGCCGAGAACTGGGATTTTGAAACCGGCGGTCCCCTTCCCATCGGGGACGGCTTTCCCGAATCGATTGAAATGACCCGTCGGCGCGTGACCCGCATTCGCGAAGATTTCGAATATACGTGCGAGATTCTGCCCGAAGTGCAACGAGCGGGAATCCCGATGTTGGTAGGAGACGACTTCGGAACGCCCTTGATGCCTCATGGCGACTACATTTCCGAATTCGAGGTCTATGCGAAGCAGGTGGGCATATCGCCTCTCGAGGTCATCCGCTGGGCTACGGTCAACCCGGCGGCACTTCTTGGTCGCGACGAGGAGTTGGGGCGCGTTGCCCCGGGTGCGGTCGCCGATCTCGTCGTTGTGGCGGGGGATCCGAGGGTCGATATCGGGGCTCTGCGGGAAGTGAAAGCGGTTCTGCAGGACGGGGTCGTTGTGCGCGGCTCTCTGGAGAATTGATGGCGTGACCGGGAAAGCCTTCCCGGGGCGAGGTTCGTGCAATGGCTTCTTTGGTGATCCGCTTCGACTTTCGAACCCCTTCTTTCGGGAAGGCGTCGGCGGAAGAGATC
Source organism: Myxococcota bacterium (assembly GCA_036228265.1). Classification (GTDB taxonomy): domain Bacteria; phylum Myxococcota_A; class UBA9160; order UBA9160; family UBA4427; genus CAJXIC01. The sequence goes on from JAZAOF010000115.1 coordinate 3,135, forward strand.
TACCGGGAAAGCATCGAGATGGCCGCGTGGGCCGATGCTCGGTGATTCGGGACGATTGCACTTTCCGAACACCACAGCGTGGAAGAAGGCTACTTGGCTTCGCCGCTGGTCATGAGCGGCGTCATGGCCGGTCGCACCCGGAGTGCACGAATCTTGACCGTGGCCCTCCTGGCGCCGCTCTACCACCCGGTTCGTCTTGCCGAAGACCTTGCTCTCCTGGACGTGGCCAGCGGAGGGCGCGTGACGGCGGTCGGCGGCCTGGGCTATCGCCCGGTCGAATACCACGCGCTCGGGGTCGATTTTCATCGCCGGGGTCGCCTCTTTGATGAGTGCCTCGAAGTACTCTTTCAAGCCTGGAGCGGAGAGCCATTTGAATACCGCGGGGAGAGGGTCTGCATCTCGCCCCGTCCGATTTCCGATCCGTCGATGCTGATCGAAGTCGGGGGATCGTCGGCTCCTGCGGCGCGGAGAGCCGCTCGCTTTGGACTTCGTTTCTGTCCTCCGCTTCACGATCCGGAGTTGAACGAACTCTATTTCGCGGAATGCGCTCGTCTCGGGAGGGAAGCACTGCCCATTAACGATCCCGGTGAGCCCTGGATGCTCTTTGTTTCGAAGGATCCCGAGCGTTCCTGGGCGGAGGTGGGTCCGCACCTGCTCCACGATGCGACCAGCTACGCCAGTTGGCAGACGGGCGACCAGCGGTCCTATCAACAGTCGGAGGCCATTACCATCGAGGCGCTGCGCGAGTCGATGATCTACCGGATCTGGACTCCCGAAGAGTGCGTCGCGTACGGTCGCGAAGCGGGAGAGGATGCCAGTTTTCGCCTCTATCCGTTGGGGGGCGGGATTCCTCCCGAACTCGGCTGGGAGAGTCTCGAACTCTTCGCCAACGAGGTTCTACCGCATTTCGAATGAGTGACTCACCGCGTCGACCGACAATTTCCTCGGACCCGGACGACTGGATTTCCGATCTTCGGGTCCTCGATTGGACGAACGAATCCGGCGCCCTCGCAGGACGCATCCTCGCGGACCTGGGCGCCGATGTCGTCAAGATCGAGCCGCCCGGAGGCGATCGCTCTTCCCGCCATGGACCTTTCTGGGGAGAGAAAAACGATCTTGAACAAAGCTTGCCCTGGCTGGCGCAGAACACGAGCAAGCGGGGCATTGTCCTCGACCTGGACGGGGAGGCCGGCCGCCAGGAATACCGTGCGCTCGTGGCGACGGCGGACGTCATCCTGGAAACCTTCGAACCGGGGAAACTCGATGCACGCGGTCTTGGGTACACGGCGCTGTCCGCTCTGCATCCCGGGCTGATCCACTGTGCCATCACTCCCTTTGGTCAGACGGGACCCTACGCTCACTTCCGGGCCGGAGACCTCGTCGTCGTCGCCATGGGTGGAAACATGGCGGCCACTGGAGAACCCGGGCGCCCCCCGGTTCGCCCGAGCCTTCCTTCCGCGTATTTTCACGCGGGCCCCGAGGCTGCCCTGGCCATCTTCATGGCCCTGTCCGAACGGGAGCGCACCGGGAAGGGTCAATTCGTCGATGTGTCGCTCCAGGAAACCCAGTTGCAGACACTACTGAGTGGCCCGGGTCAGTATCCACTGAGCCGCCGACTGCCCGAGCGCGCTGGGGCGCGACTCGGGCGAACCCGGGAGATCTGGTACGCCCTGGACGGCATGGTCAGCTACGGACTCCGCGGTGGACCCGCACGCATTCCCAATCTCCAAGCCACGGTGGCGTGGATGGACGAGTGCGGAATGGCGTCGGCGTGGTTGCTCGATTTCGACTGGTCGGAGTACAGCCACCTCGAGGTTTCGTCCACGGACCTCGCAAAGATCGAGGCCGAGTTCGGAGCGTTCTTTGCTGCGAAGAGCGTGAGGGAACTCTATGCGACCGCGTTGGAAAGGCGAATTTTGTTGGCGCCGTGCAACGACGCCCGGGAGATCCTCGAGCACGAGCAGTTGAGGTCGAGAGGACTCTTTGCACGTGTCGAAGATCCAGCGTGGAAGAGTTCTCTCGAGCAGCCCGACTTCTTCGCGAAGTTCCGAAACGCCCGGGTAGCGATTCGTCGCCCAGCGCCTCGCATCGGGCAACACCAGTCCGAGGTTCTTCGCGAGGCCGCCGAACGACCGGAATGGCACCCCACCGGAAAAATCGAGCCCCCTCAGCCCGGAGGGATCTTCGAGGGCCTGCGGGTACTCGAGTTGGGATCCGGGGCCGCGGGACCCGTGGCCACGCGTTATTTCGCAGAGCACGGCGCCCACGTCATCCGCCTGGAGTCGGGAGTCCGACCCGATTTTTTGCGCGTTCTCTTCCTTACGAAAGAGAGCCAGTTTGGGGTCGACGGTTCGCCGATGTTCGTGCTGTTGAACGCCAACAAGGATTCGGTGAGCTTGAATCTCAAGCACCCCGAAGCCCTGGCGTTGGCGAAAAAACTCGTGACCTGGGCCGATGTTCTTTGCGAAAACTATGCGCCCGGGGTGATGGAAAAGTTCGGTCTCGACTACGAGAATCTGCAGAAGTTGAACCCCGGCCTGGTCATGGCCAGCGGTTGTCTTTTTGGTCAGACCGGCCCCCAGCGCCGCTATCCGGGCTTTGGCGCCCAGGGCTCGGCCATTTCCGGTTTCAACCACATCACCGGGTGGCCCGACGGACCGGCGATCGGCCCCTACGGCACCATCACCGACTCCCTCGCGCCCCGCTTCGTGGCGCTCTCGATTGCGGCCGCGTTGTGGAGGCGCAGCCGAACGGGGGAGGGCGAGTGTGTCGACGTCTCGCAGATCGAAACGGCGGTCTACTGTCTCTCTGAGTTGGTGACGCGCTATAGCGCGACAGGAGAAGTCCTGGCGCGCCGGGGCAATGGATCCGATCAAGCGATCCCTCATGGCGTCTACCCCTGCGCCGGCCAGGACCGTTGGATCGCTATCGAGGTCGGCGGGGATATCGACTGGCGATCCCTGGTCGCCGAAATGGGCTCCCCCTCCTGGGCGACCTCGGAGAAGCTTTCGACCGAGGCGGGCCGGCGCGAATCCGCGGAGGCGTTGGATGCCCATATTGGCGAATGGACGCAAGCGCAGGACGCGACCGTCCTGATGCATCGCCTCCAGGGGGTGGGTGTCGCTGCCGGCGTGGTGCAGACCTTCCCGGATCTGCTCCAGGATCCCCAGCTCGCCCACCGCGAGCACTGGGTGCGTCTCATCCATTCAAACCTCGGTCCGCTCGATTTCGAACGTTCGGGTTTTCGTTTCTCTGGCGGTTCCGGTCGTTTCGATCGACCGGGGCCGAACCTCGGGGAGCACAACCGCGAGGTATTCACCGGGATCCTGGGACTCGGCGAGTCTGCACTCGCGGAGTTGGTGGCCCAGGGAGCGATCGCGTGAGGGCCTCTCGCCGGGTTCTCAGAAGGGCGTTGGCGCGGACCGGGAGCGTTCGGTTTTGAGCGATCGCGCCGAGGGGTTCGATTCGGAGTACACGCTCGATCATCGTTACACGCGAACCGAGGGGCGGGTTTTCCTCACGGGGACCCAGGCCCTGGTTCGGCTACCGATCCTACAGAGCGAAAGGGATCGGCAATCTGGGCTCGATACCGCCGGCTTCATCTCTGGCTACCGGGGGTCTCCTCTCGGCGGCTACGACCTGGCCCTGTGGCAGGCCCAGGCGCATCTCGAGGCGGCGGGGATTCGTTTCGAACCCGGGGTGAACGAGGACCTTGCGGCGACCGCCGTCTGGGGCTCCCAGTTGGCGGCGGGTTTCCCCGGTTCGCGACACGACGGGGTTTTCGGCCTCTGGTATGGAAAAGGTCCGGGAGTGGATCGCTCTTGCGATGCCCTCAAACACGGGAACTACCAGGGAACCTCCGAGTACGGAGGCGTACTGGTTCTCGCGGGAGACGATCCCGGCGCGCGGTCCTCGTCGATTGCTCACGAAAGCGAGCCCGCGCTCGTGCACATGGGCATTCCTGTACTCAATCCATCGACGGTTCAGGACTACCTCGACCTCGGGCTTCTGGGCTTCGCGATGTCTCGATTTTCCGGCTGCTGGATCGGATTCAAGTGCGTGACGGATACTGTCGAGAGCGCTGCTTCGGTCGAAGTGGGAGAGCAGCGGGCTGTTCCCGTCCTTCCGGGCGATTTCGAGATCCCCGATGCCTCCCGCCGCGGCGCGCCTGTCGGATCCGAGGAGGCGCTCTACCACGAAAGGCTTCCGGCCGTGCAGGCGTTTGCACGGGCCAACGGAATGGACCGGGTGGTGATTCGTCCCGGAAAGGCACGTATCGGAATCGTCACCACGGGAAAGGCCTACCTGGATGTGCGGCAGGCTCTCGATGAACTGGGCCTCGATGAACGCCGTTGCCTCGAAGAGGGGCTGGGTGTGTACAAGGTTGCGCTCTCCTGGCCGCTCGAACCCCGCACCGCGACCGAATTTGCCGGAGCGTTGGATCACGTGTTGGTGGTGGAGGAGAAACGGCCGCTCATCGAGGATCAACTGCGAGCGCTTCTGTACGACCGGGGCGATCGCCCAAGCCTCGAGGGCAAGAAAACCGTTCGCGGGGAGCGACTCGTGCCCGACACGGGCGAACTCAGCCCGCGGGTCGTACGTGACGTGCTGCACCGTTGGCTCAAAGAGGTCGCTCCAAAGCGTGCTGCCGTTCTGCCCGACCGCCCCGAAGGGGTTTCGCCCCGAGACGTCGCGACCGTGACGCTTTCGCGATCTCCCAGTTTCTGCGCCGGCTGTCCCCACAACCGCTCGACCCAGGTTCCGGAGGGCAGCGTTGCGGGCGGCGGGATCGGTTGTCACGGAATGGCGGCATGGATGCCGACCCGTCGGATCGCCCTCTTTTCCCACATGGGAGGAGAAGGTGCGAACTGGATCGGGATTTCTCCCTTCACCGAAACCCGGCACGTGTTCCAGAATCTCGGCGATGGCACCTACTTCCATTCGGGACTGCTGGCCGTCCGAGCCAATGTCGCTGCGGGCACGAACATCACCTACAAGATCCTGAACAACGGAGCCGTGGCAATGACCGGCGGCCAGGCGATCGAAGGGGAGAGCCTGGAAGGGGAGGTCACGACCCCCGAGATCGCCCGGCAGCTCTCTTCCGAAGGCGTTCGCCGGGTGGCCGTGGTGAGCGACGACCCGGGAAAATATCCGGAGGGAGCGTTCGATGCCCAGGTGGGGGTCTACGGCCGGGACGAACTCGATCGCGTGCAGCGGGAGTTGCGGGAGATTCCGGGAGTGACCGCTCTCGTCTACGACCAGACCTGCGCCGCCGAAGCCCGGCGGCTCCGTCGTCGCGGCGAATTCCCCGACCCCGATCGACGCCTGCTGATTCACGAGGGGGTGTGTGAAGGCTGCGGAGACTGCGGGGTCCAATCGAACTGCATTGCACTCGAACCCGTCGAGACCGAGTTTGGGCGAAAGCGCCAGATCAATCAGTCGATCTGCAATAAGGACTTTTCCTGCCTCGACGGTCACTGCCCGAGTTTTGTGAGCGTGGTGGGAGGACGCTTGCGAAGTGCGGCGACGGAGCGTTTGGCCGATTCCGGGCGGCCCGCCTTCCCGGATCTCGAGGTTCCCGACCCGCCGCGTCCCGATCGGGGGGTAGCGAGCGATGTTCTCGTCGCGGGCATTGGGGGGACCGGCGTGGTGACCGTGGGGGCCCTGCTGGGGATGGCGGCCCACCTCGAGGGGCGCGGGTGCAGCGTCCTCGATGTCACGGGGTTGTCCCAAAAGAACGGCTCCGTGACCAGCCACGTACGCGTCGCCAGCGATTTCGCAGAACTGCACGCGACGCGGATTGCGGACGGCGGAGCGGACCTTCTCCTCGGTTGTGACCTCGTCGTCGCCACGTCGACGGAGAACCTCTCGAAAATCTCCTCGGATCGGACCGCGGTTATCGTGAACCGCTTTGTCACCCCGACGGCGGCGTTTGCGAGCGATCCCGACCTCGATCTATCCGCTCACCCGATGCTCGATGCGGTGGGTCAAGCGACCGGCGGAAAACGGCTTTTTTCCGTGGATGCCACGCGGGTGGCCACCGCTCTTTTGGGCGACGCAATCTTCGCAAATCCGTTCTTGTTGGGATTGGCCCTACAACAGGGGCGCTTGCCGGTCGGTTTGGCTTCGTTGCGTCGGGCCATCGAATTGAATGGTCGATCCGTCGAGGCCAATCTCGAGGCCCTTCAGTGGGGGCGGTTGGCCGCCGTGAATCTGGAAGCGGTCCAGCGGTGCGCTGGGCTGGGCGGACTTGAGAAGGATCCGAAGCCCGTGTCGGATCCCCCCGAAACCCTTTCGGGCCTGGTGGCTCGGTGCGAAGAACTTCTCAAAGCCTACCAGGGCCCGTCCTATGCGGCGCGGTTTCGACAACTCGTGGAATCGGCGGCCTCTTCGGCGCGTGCGGCCGGGGCGAGCGAAGCCTTTCCCGAGGCTGTGGCTCGGAGTTACTCGAAGCTTCTTGCGTACAAGGACGAATACGAGGTGGCACGACTCCTGTCGGATCCGGATTTTCGCGAGCGGGTCGAAGCCGAGTTCGACGGCGATTTTCGCCTGGTCTGGCACGCGGCTCCGCCGCGGCTCCCTGGAATCGACCGGGTCTGGAATCGACGCGATGCCGAGACGAATCGAACCCGAAAGCTATCGTTGGGGCCGTGGGTATTTCCCCTGCTCGGGTGGCTCGCTCGGCTCCGTTTCTTGCGGGGGAGTCCGTTGGACCCCTTCGGCGGCAATCCGCATCGAAAACTCGAGCGCCGTTGGATCGGAGAATACGAAGAAACCGTGGGGGAACTCCTGGCGGGGCTGAATTTCGAAAATTCCGAACTCGCGGCGCGGATTGCGGGCCTTCCCGAGGGCATACGGGGCTTTGAAGATGTCAAGGAAGACAGCGCCAGGGAAGTGTTTCGCGAACGAGATGAGCTCATGACGCAATTTCGGGCTTTCGAAAGAAACTCCGACTCGATGGAATGAAAGGATTCGATGACATGAATGAGATAGAGCAGTTGGTGGAGAGCGAAAAAATCAAGAAACTCAAGGCGCGCTACATGCGCTGCCTCGACGCAAAAGAGTGGGAAGAACTCGCCACCTGTTTCGCGGAGGACGCAACGTCCAGCTATGACGCGGGAAACTATTCCTTCGAGGGACGCGATGCGATCATGAAGTTCTTGACGGATTCCATGGGCTCACCCCGGTTTATTTCCATGCACCACGTGCATACGCCCGAGATCGAGCTTCTCTCCGACACAGAGGCCCGGGGAACCTGGTATCTCGAAGACCGGGTGGTGGTGCTCGACCAGGGATGGGGGCTGGAAGGGACCGGGATCTACAGTGACCAGTACGTGAAGTGCGATGGGGAGTGGCGAATTCGACACACGGGATACGAACGTATCTTTGAGATGTCGGAGCGATTCGGTGAGGACCACGCCAAGAAGTTCAAGACGCGTTTTGACGCGCCGAAGGGAGAGTGAAGGTGGGAAGGCTAGAAGGGCGCGTTGCGCTGATTACGGGGGCGGCTTCGGGTATCGGGGCGGCTTGCGCCCGCCTCTTTGCGCGGGAAGGGGCCCAAATTGCAGGAGTCGATCTCCAGTCGGCCGTGGGGGATGCCTGGGAAGGCGTGACGGAAGCGTCTTCCGAAGCGCACCTGGACGTGGGAGTCGACGTGCGGGATGAAACCCAGGTCGCCCAGGCCGTCTCTCGGGTGAGCGAGCATTTCGGCCGAATCGACGTGCTCGTCAACGCGGCGGGGGTCGGGTCGAGTACGCCAATCCACGCTCTTGAACTCGAAGAATGGGACCAGGTGATCGACATCAACTTGAAGGGTTCGTTTCTCGTTGCCAAGCACGTGCTGGCCACGATGCTCGCTCAGCACTCGGGCAGCATCATCAACATCGCGAGCGTCGAGGGACTCGAAGGGATGAGTACGGCCGCGGCCTACAACGCCTCGAAGGGAGGCGTCGTCATCATGACCAAGAACATGGCCATCGACTACGGGCGCGAAGGGGTTCGGGTCAATTGCCTGTGCCCGGGTCTTATTGAGACCCCCCTCACAGCTCCGCTCCGAGATGTTCCCGAGATGAAGCCGGTTCACGATACGATGGAAAGCTGGCATGCCCTGGGCCGGACCGGTCGTCCCGAAGAAGTGGCGAACGCCGCACTCTTTCTCGCCTCGGACGAGTCTTCATTCGTTCATGGAGCTTCGTTGGTGGTCGATGGCGGTTGGACCGCGGGGCGTCGGCTCTAGGGGGATATCGGTTCGGCGGCCCCTTGGGACGATCGCCCTTCATCGACACAGGCGAGGCTTTCCAGTTCTTCGGCGGCGGTGGTGGCCCGAGCCAGTCCGGCCAGGCCGACGGCTCGTGGCTGGAGTCCTTCTCCCGCCGCCGCGGTGAATGCCGCCGCGATCCAGGTGTAGAGGGCGAAAAGGCGGTGCTGGCGCCAGGCCGTCTCGAAGTCGTGGCCCTTGATGCCCGCCTCTTCCAGGTTGTCGAGATACAAGCGGACGAGTTCGTGTTCGTGCTGGCGACGAAGTTGGGTTGGAAACGAGTTGCAGAGGAAGTAGCTGACGTCGCGCATCCCCGGTGAGCATCCGCAGACCTGCCAGTCCAGGAAGCCCGCCCGTCCGTCCTCGAAAAACAGGTTTCCGATATGGCAGTCGCCGTGGGCCAGGGTCCGGGGACCCTGGTTCCAGAGTTGTTCCAGGCGGTCGCGTCCATCGCGGCAGGTCGCGGCGATCTTGCGAAACTCGGGTCCAAATTCCTCGGCGAAGCCTCGCTCGGCCCGGCGGATCATGGCCCCGGTGACGAATCGTTCCCAGGATCGATCCCGGCGGCGGCTTTCGTAGGTCGGCACCCAGGACAGGTCGGTCTCGAAACGCGGGCTTTCCCAGAAGGCGGCATGGAGGCGGGCCAGTTCGCCCATGACCGATTGCGCGTCCTCGAGACTGGCGCGTTCGCCGACCCGGGTGAAGCGTGCCGTCCCGGCAGCGAGGTCTTCAAGGAGAAGGACGAACTGGCGGCCCGGGCCTTGGTCCTCGACGCCGTAAACCCCAGGAGCCCGGACGGGAACGTCGGCGCGGACACCGCGATAGAAGTTCGCCTCGCTTCGCCCCGTTCCGTTGAGGGCCATGAAGAACCGTTGGGGCAATGCCCGCGGCGTGATCTTCAGAAAGAGGGTTTCGGGGAGCGAGGTGTGCCCGCCTGTTTCTTCGTAGTCCAGCCGAACTCTCGCTCTCGAGGTGGTCCCCGAATGAGAATCGAGGATTTCGATGGCCCGAACGCGGACGTTCGGGAAGCGATTTCCCAGCGCGCGGCTCAGCCATGGAGCGGTGATGTCCGAGGTTTCTTGTGGGAAGCCACGAAGAGAAGACTCGGCGATGTCCCGGGACAGCGAAAGTCCGGTGCCCAGGAAGCGGCCGAATGTTCGGGCGGCATCGAGACTCTTCAATGGCTCTCCGGGAAAAGGCGCTTCCGTGAAGGCGAGTTTTCGTTCGCTGCGGGAGCCGGGGTCAATATTCCCCGGGCCCGCCCTGTTTTTCACCCGGAGGCGGCAGTTCGAGAATCTTCGCGAGAAGTCGAGTCACGATGTTGTTGGTTTCGAACTCGAGTCCCACTTCTTCGGTCATGACCTCGTAGTGCACCATCTGCTGGGCGAGTCGGGCCATCACAACGGCGAACCGGAAGCCGGCAAAGGCCTGGTAGTAGTGAAGGTTGGAGATGCGGAAGCCCGACTTCTCCTCGTAGAAGGCAATGGTCTCGTCGTATTCCGGGAAGCCTTCGAGTCGCGGTACGCTCAGGCCTTCGCTGTGGTGACGGTCTACGAAGATGGCCCAGCCGACGTCCGTCTCGGGGCTCCCGAGGGTGACCATCTCCCAGTCGACCACGGCGGCCGGAGTGGAATCGTTTGCGAAGATGATGTTTCCCACGCGGGCGTCGCCCCAAACGATCCCGGTGGGTTCGTTCGCGGGCTTGTTTTTTTCGAGCCATTCGAGAGCGGCTTCCGCGGTCGGTTGAGGTCGCCCGCGTGCGGCCCACTCCAGGTAGCGCTTGTACTGGTTGAGTTGGCGGTCGATGGGCTGGTCACCCCATTCGGGTTGTTCCAGGAATCCGAAGCCCGCTTCCTCGTAGTTCAGTCGGTGGATCCGGGCCATGCACTCGAAACCACCCAGCCACAGCGTGCGGCGTTCCTCCGGAGAGATCTCCGTGACCCAGCCGCCAGCGTGGTAGGGCGGGTTGTCCGTGGGCACTCGTCCCTCGACCCGGTCCATCACGTAAAAGGGGGCTCCGAGAAGGTCCGTGTCTTCGGTTTCCAACCAGCGCACCCGGGGGACCGGCACGTCTGTGGGGCCGAGCAACTCCATGGCGCGGAATTGGATGCTCATGTCGTAGGAGGGAAAGACCTGGTAGCCGGTGGGCTGTACCCGGACGACGAGATCCTCGTGAACCCGTTCTCCGGCCCGGGTGTAGTCGATCCCGAGCATGAGCGTTTCGTTGGAGAATCCTGAGCCCTGGGGCTCCGCGATCTCGGAAAGTTCGAGGTCGGACGCACCGTGCAGTTTTCCCTGCAACCAGCCCGCGAGCTGGGTTCGGGCCTCGTTCATGTCTCGTTTCCAGGGAGTCGGCATTGTTTCGGACCTCTCGTAGGTCGGGGGTGAATGGGCGGGGCGAAGACTATCATCCCTGGGCCGCAAGTTCTGGTCCCGAACCGGGGTGCCCTGGGAGGAGCGGTTCGCGATTCCCTAGGAGGACACGCCTCTCGATGGAAGAAGATCTTCCCACATCGGCCAATGTCGTCGTCATTGGCGGTGGCATCGTCGGTTGCAGCGTCGCGTATCACCTGGTGGAAAGAGGCGTTCGCGACGTGCTGCTCCTCGAACGTCGAAGACTGACGTGCGGTACCACCTGGCACGCCGCTGGACTCGTGGGGCAGCTTCGTGCGACGCGAAACCTGACACGCCTCGCCCAGTACAGTTGCGATCTCTACCGTGAACTCGAGGAACGGACCGGCCAGGCCACCGGCTACCTGAAGACTGGATCCATCTCGATCGCGACCGACCCCCAACGCCTCGAAGAGTTGGAACGCGGCGCTTCCATGGCCCAGGCCTTCGACCTCGAGGTGCACCGGATGGAGCCCTCTGCCGTGGCGGAGCGGTGGCCCGAGGCGCGCACGGACGACATCCTGGGCGCGGTCTACCTCCCCGGGGATGCTTCGACGAGCCCGGTGGATACGACGCGCGCCCTGGCGGCCGGGGCGAGAGCCGGCGGGGCCCGGATCCTCGAAGGGGTCGAGGTGACCGAAGTGCGCGTGGAATCCGGGACGGTGCGCGGGGTCGTGACGGATCGGGGCTTCGTGAAGGCCGATGCGGTCGTGAACTGTGCGGGAATGTGGGCCCGCGAACTGGGCCGAGGTTCGGGGGTCGACATCGCGCTCCACGCGGCGGAGCACTTCTACATCATCACGGAGCCGGTGGCGGGAGTCCGTGCGCCGCTTCCGACTCTTCGGGAACCGGGGGCGTGCAGCTACTTCAAGACGGAAGCGGGGGGGGCGCTGCTGATTGGTTTCTTTGAACCGCGGGCCAAGCCCTGGGGCATGAACGGAATCCCGCCGGATTTTGAATTCGATTCCCTGGCCGATGATCCCGAGCACCTGGCCCCGCAACTGGAGGCCGCGTTGCACCGGATTCCGGGACTCGAAGAAGCCGGAATTCGAACGTTCTTCAACGGTCCCGAAAGTTTTACGCCCGATAATCGCTATCTGCTCGGCGAGGCTCCGGCGGTGTCGGGGTACTTCGTGGCGGCTGGCTTCAACTCGATTGGAATTCAATCCGCCGGAGGTGCGGGAAAGGTCCTGGCCGATTGGATCGTCGATGGCGCTGCACCCATGGACCTGTGGGATGTCGATGTCCGCCGGATGATGCCGTTTCAAGCGGATCCCGATTATCTACAAAGGCGTACCGTCGAAACTCCGGGGCTGCTCTACGCCATGCATTGGCCTTTTCGCCAGTACGAAACGGCCCGTGGCATTCTGCGTTCGCCGTTTCACGAAAGGCTCGAACAGCGTAGGGCGTGTTTCGGAGAACTCGGGGGGTGGGAGAGACCGACGTGGTTTGCGCCGAAGGGAGTCGAGCCGCGCACGGAGTACTCCTGGGGTCGCCAGAACTGGTTTGCCCACGTGGAGGAAGAGCACCTTGCCGTTCGCGAGGCGGTCGGGCTCTTCGACCAGACGTCGTTTTCGAAGTTTTGCGTCGAAGGAGCCGAGGCCTGTGCCTGGTTGAATCGGCTCTGCGCCAACGACATCGACGTGGCTCCGGGGCGAATCGTGTACACCTCCTGGCTGAACGAGCGCGGAGGGATCGAAGCGGACCTCACGGTGACTCGCCTCGCCTCGGATTCGTTCTGGATCGTGAGCGGCGCTGCGACCCGTCGTCGAGACCGTGATTGGCTTGAGCGACATCGAGACCCCAGGGCGGAGGTCGCGGTTCGCGATATCACCGAGAATTGGGCCGTCCTCGGCGTGATGGGCCCCGGGACAAGGGGCTTGATGGGGGCTCTCACTTCGGCGGATTGCTCCAATGCCGCCTTTCCCTTCGGGACGTCCCGAGTTCTCGACCTGGCGGGGGTTCGCGCGCGAGCCTCGCGAATCACCTACGTCGGAGAACTCGGTTGGGAACTGTACGTGGAGTGCGATCGGGCCGGACCCGTGTACGAGGCCCTCGCCGACGAGGGAAGGGCGTACGGCCTCCGTCACGCCGGCTTCCTAGCGCTCGATTCGCTCCGCCTGGAAAAAGGGTACCGGCATTGGAGTCACGACGTGACGCCGGACGACACCCCGCTCGAAGCCGGGCTGGGTTTCGCCGTGAAATTCGAAAAAGCCGGCGGATTCATCGGGAGAGAAGCGCTCGAAGCGCAGCGAGAGCGCGGCTTGACCCGTCGACTGATGCAGTTCGCCCTGGAAGATGCCGAGCCTCTCCTGTACCACGACGAACCGATCTGGCGCGATGGCGTCCGAGTGGGATCGATTACGTCGGGTCGCTTTGGCCATACCCTCGGTCGCTCGCTGGGCATGGGTTACGTGTCCGATCCCGGAGGCGTCGACCGCGACTTCTTGCGATCCGGTCGCTACGAAATCGAGAACGCCGGACAACGCTTTCCGGCCGGGGCCTCGATCCAGCCGTTCTACGCCCCGCGACGCGAACGCCCGCGGAGTTGACGACGGGGGCGCGTCAGGGGGCCATCGCACCGGGTTCGTCGAAACCGAAGGGGTGGTAGCTGCCAACGACCAGGTTCTCGAGAAGTCCGTAGCCGGTTTCACCGGTCGAGAGTTCGAAGCGGCAGAGTGTTTCGTAGAGTGGCCCGAGGGCGGCGCGGGCCTCGGGGGTTCCGACGTCATAGGTCAGGCCTTCGACCTTGAGTTCGCCCTGGTACATCCCCAGCGTCCATTCGGGGGTGGGAATGTATCCCGAGCCAGCGGCCAGGTAGACGGTTCGAAGGGGGGTGCATCGCACCTGGATGTCCTTGCCGTCGGGTCCCTCGAAGTCGACGACGGCGCTTTCCAATTCGCGGGTCCCCGATTGGTACGTGTAGTTGAGCCGCGGGGAGCCCATCGGTCGAACCGCGCCGCCGTTTTCGAAGGTCGCGATGTGGGCGGATTCTTCGATGAGGCGGTTGCCGTGCTCGTCTTCATCGACGAATAGCTTGTAGAGAGAACCGTCTTCGGTCTGGATGGGGATCCACGTATGGAAGAATCCCCCGAAACCCGAAGCGGCTCCCTTGACCCGGATTCCCGGCGGTTCGGGCTCGCCAACCCCCCGGACACCCCAGGATCGATCTCGCACGCCGCGCCAACGGTCCGGTGTGACCTCGTAGGATTGGCCCGCGACTTCGAGGCGACCGGTCCATGCCCCCACCTGGGAGAAGCGCGACGTTTCCATGTGGATGCGTCCGTGGGGAAAGCGCTGAAACGTCTTCGGTTCCTCGAGTGCGGGCACGGTGCCCTCGAAGGTGAGATCGAAGGCGAGGTTCCATTCGTTTGGCTCGCAGATCAATCGTACCTTGCGCAGGCCTTCGATGACTTCGAAACGAAAAGGGCCGACGCTGGAATCCAGGCGGTTCGATCCGAGTTCGCGCGAAGCCCGAACGACGTAATGGGTGTCTCCGTGGGCGACCGAGACGAAGGCGTCCGCCGTCCCAAGATTCGGGTACTGCCCCATGCCGGTGATCAAGAAGATCTCGTCGCTCGAGGCATGCATGTTGAAGTAGTACCGATCGTAGAAATTGCGGTCGCTCGTGAAGACGTGATCGAAAGTTTCGCAGGTCTGGTGGGCAAGGTATTCGTCCATGGGACTGATCGGCATGAGTGCTCTTTCTGGTCCATTCGGACCGGCGCTGGGTGCGTTGGGTTCTAGCGAATCCGAATTCGGACAGGCATTCGTTTCGGACCGCCGACGAAGCTGGCATGGGACAACTCCAGGGGCCCGGCCGGCTCGATGTGTTCGACGCGTTTCGCGAAGTGCTCGAAGAAAATCCGGAGATCCATCCGTGCAAGGCTTGCCCCGAGGCAGAAGTGCTCGCCGATGCCAAATCCGAGATGAGGGTTCGGAGTGCGGTCGACGCGAAAGGCGAAGGGATCGTCGAAGACCGATTCGTCGCGGTTGGCTGAGGCATAGAAGAGCGCGACCGAGTCGCCTTCTCGGATGGGGGTTCCGTGAAGGACGGTATCTCGCGTTGCGGTTCGAGAGAAGTGATTGACCGGGGTGGTCCAGCGCACGATTTCGTCGGCCGCGGAGTCCAGCAATTCGGGGTGTGCTCGAAGTTTCTCGAATTGGTCCGGATGTTCGAGGAGTGCCCGCACCCCGCCCGATATGGCGTTTCGCGTCGTATCGTGGCCCGCCACCATGATCAGGAAGTAGAGGGAAAAGAGTTCGAAGGTCGGAACGCTTTCCCCGTCGAGGGTGGCTTGGGCAAGCACCGTGCTGAGGTCGTCGCGCGGATTCTGACGCCGGTCGGTGGTGATCTCGTCGAGAAACGCGAAGGCCTCCGTGAGAAATCCGAGTCGTCCGTCGGCCGCCGAGTCATTGCGCTGCAACTCGGGGTCTTCGATACCGAAGTTTTCCTGGGTGACCCGCATGACGAAATCTTCGCGTTCTCGAGGGATCCCCAGGATTTCGGTGATCATGCGCAGAGGTTGGATGGCTGCGATGTCGTTGACCAGGTCGCATTCGACGTCGCCTCCCTTCCGGGCCCACGTGTCGAAGACCTCCTCGGTGATTTCATGAAGCCGGCGTTCGAGGCGAGCGATGGCCCGCGGAGTGAACCAGGCGCTGACGAGGCGGCGGTAGTCCCGGTGCTCGGGGGGGTCCATGTTGACGAGCATTCGGAGAGGCGGGTTTTCCGAAAGGCCGTCGCCCTCGGAATCTTCCAGTTCGGGCGGTCGGGGCACGAGGATAAAACGACCGGCGCTTCGGAAGAGTTCGGGCTGCTTCGAAACCTCGATGATGTCGGCGTGCCGGGTGACGGCCCAGAAGGGCTGGTAGCCATCGGGCTGGAATCGGTGCACCGGGGATTCTCGGCGAAGGCGGGTCCACTCGGCGTGGGGGTAGTCCCGTTCGCCGTAACGGCGAGCCGTGATGATGTCGAGTTCGTCGAGGGTTTGGGTGTCGAGCGTGTCGGGCACGAGCCCCTTCCTTTCGCGGTTGAGGCGAGGCTAGCGACTGTCTCGCCGGTGAAACAGGGGGCCCCGAGGGAGATCTCTCGCAGCGGATGCGGGGAGAAGGTCGGATGGGCTATCTCCACGAGATGCCGCGCCTGCCCGCCGGGGGCGCTGACCGGATGCGGGCTGGGATGGGCGAAAGCCGCGAATCACCGCACCCGTGGTCCCACGAGGAGGAATCACCGATGCCCTGGATCTACCTGGCTCTGAGCGCCTGGGGCGCGCTTTTTACCTACAACGCCTACGTCCCCCGCCGAACTTCGCGCCTTCTCAATCTGCCGAGTTTCATGGCGGGGTGGTTGACGTCGGAACTTCCCGTGCACCATGTCGCCTGGCAGGTCGTGGCGACCTTCTTCTGGGTGGCGATGGGAGCGCTTTCCGGGTGGCCGGGGTGGTTGGGGCTGGGGGTCAGCCTCGTTTCCTGGTTCTATCTCCTGAAGATCGTCCCGATTGCCCGAATGGCCGGGCCGGTGCTGGAAGCGTCGCTTCGCGAAGGCGTGAGCGATGGGTACCGCGGGGAAATTCTTCCCGATGCACCCGTGGAGCGAGTTCCATCTCCCCCGGTCGAGATCGCGGTCAACCCGTTTCGATTTCGCAGTCCGGCGGTGCAGGTGACCCAGGATATCGCCTACGTGCCAGGGGGGGGCGCCCGAAACCGTCTCGATGTCTTTGCGCCCCGCGAGAAGGTCGAGAACGCGCCGGTCCTGCTTCAAATTCACGGCGGCGGCTGGACCATGGGCAACAAGAAGGAGCAGGGCCTGGCGCTCATGAATCACCTGTCCGAGCGGGGCTGGATCTGCGTGGCCAACAACTACCGGCTCAGCCCGGCGGCAACCTTTCCCGAGCACATCATCGACTGCAAGCGTGCGCTCGCCTGGATTCGTTCGGAGATCGAGGCCTTTGGCGGCGATCCCGAGTTTGTCGTGGTGACGGGAGGGTCCGCCGGCGGACACCTGAGTGCCTTGCTTGCCCTCACGGCAGGCGATCCAGAATACCAACCCGGTTTCGAGAACGTCGACACCCGGGTCAATGCGGCGGTTCCCTTCTATGGGGTCTACGACTGGAGCGATGCCCATGGGCTGCAGGCGATGTCCATGCGCGATGATTTCATTGCGCCGCGGATCCTGAAAGTGCCCTATGCCCAGGATCCAGAGGCGTTTCGCCGTGCGTCACCGCTCCACCGGATTCACGCCGATGCACCTCCCTTTTTCGTGATTCACGGGGACAGCGACACGCTGTGTTCGGTGGAGGAGGCGCGTTTCTTCGTGCAGCAGTTGAGAGAAACCTCGAAAGAGCCGGTGGCCTACGCGGAGATTCCGGGGGCGCAGCACGCGTTCGAGGTTTTTCACTCGTTGCGCACAGATTACGCGGTGCAGGCAGTGGACCGTTTTGCGTCGTGGGTACACTCGCGTTACCGGAGAGAAAAAGAGCGCGTGGGCTCGGCCGCCGACTAGGTTAGTCCTGGCCCGCCAGGGCCTCTGCGGTCTCCCCTGCGATGGAAGCCTCTTCGTCGCTGGCCACGACCAGGACTGGAGTTCCACCTCCCGAGTGGAGGAGGCCCAGGTCTTGGGCACCGTGGACGGCGTTTCGCTCGGCGTCGATCGCCAGGCCAAGGGGCGCCAGCCAATCGACGGTGCGCTTTCGGATTTCGGCTGAATTTTCCCCGATGCCCCCGGTGAATACGAGGCCATCCAGTCCGCCGAGCGGCACGACGAGCGACGCGAGCGTCTTCGCCAGGCGATAGGTGAAGACTTCGATGGCACGGAGGGCTCCGGCGTGTCCCCGAAGTGCGGCGGCCTCGAGCTCGCGCATGTCGCTCGAGAGTCCCGAGAGGCCGAGCAGACCGCTTTCGCGGTTCAGAAGATCAGTAACGCCGTCGAGGTGCGTCTTTCGTGCCTGGGCAATGGTCGAGAAGAGTCCCGGGTCGATGTTCCCCGAGCGGGTTCCCATGACGAGGCCTTCCAGGGGGGTCGCTCCCATGGTCGTGTCGATGCTCCGGCCGTTTCGAATGGCCGAGGCACTGCAGCCGTTTCCGAGGTGAGCTACGAGGATTCGACTGTTCCCTGCTTCGAGCCCGAGCCGTTTTCGAGCCATCCGAGCCGCGCTGCGATGGGAGATCCCATGGAACCCGTAGCGACGGATGCCGTGCTCCTGGTAGAGGTCGAAGGGCAGGGCGTAGAGGTAGGCATGGGGTGGAAGAGTGTGGTGGAAGGCCGTGTCGAACACCGCCACCTGCGGGAGGGCGGGAAAGGCCTCCTTCATTGCGCGGATTCCGGCGATATTGGCCGGGTTGTGGAGCGGGGCTAGCGGGGAGAGCGCGGCCAAGCGATCCAGGGACTCTTCGGTGAGGATGGAGGCATCCTGGAAGGATTCTCCCCCGTGAACGACCCGGTGGCCCACGGCCTCGAGGCCCTCGATCTCGTCGCATTCCGAACGGGACCAGGCGTGGGTCCATTCCTGGAGAATGGTCTCGTGGTCCCGCCCGCCCAGTTCCTCGTGTCGTTCCGCGATTCGCCGACCGGAGTCCGTATCGATTACGGCACAACGAAGCGAAGACGATCCGCAATTGAGGGCAAGAATGCGCATGGCATCGGGCTCGCTTCCGAGCGTTTCAGCGGACCGTGTATTCCTGGTACTTCGCGAGAAGGCGTTCCGGTTTCTTGAGCGCGTCGCGTCGGAAGGGTTCAGCCAGGTCTTCGCCGACCATCAACTCCAGGACCGTGCAGCGGTTCGATCCGATTGCGGACTGGAGTGCGTCTCCGATTTCATCCGGGTGGCTCACGGTGATTCCTTCGGCGCCCATGGCCTTCGCGATTCCCGCAAAACTCGGATTCTCGAGATTCGTACCGACGTACCGATCGTCGTAGTAGTCGATCTGGTTCTTCTTCTCAGCTCCCCATTGGCCGTTGTTGAAGACCACGGCGATCGCCGGGATGTTTTCGCGCACGCAGGTCAGGACTTCGGCCAGGCTCATTCCCCAAGCCCCATCGCCGATGTAGGCAATCGCCGGGCGGTCCGGGCAGGCGACCTTGGCTCCCATGGCGGTGGGAAAGGCGTAACCGCAGTTTCCAAAGGCCATGGCGGCAAAAAAGCTTCCCGGTGTATCGAAGCGCAGGTAACTGTTGGATACCGAACAGATGTTGCCGATGTCGGTGGCCACCATGGCATCCCCCGGCAAAGCCTTTTCGAGTTCACGCAGGGCGCGCCGAGGGGCCATGGGGGTCGCCTCGACGGCCGACCAGCCGTCGAGTTCGCCTTCCCACTCCTGTCGCTGCTTTTCGAGTTCTGCGCGTCGCCCGTCTCGATTGCCAAGGCACGCGATCTTGCCGGCTCCGCGGTTCTGCAAGCGTTCGAGAAGCGCCGCAGCGGTTTCTCCGGCATCCCCGTGGATCCCCACGGAGATCGATTTCACCAAGCCGAGCATTCTCTCGTCGCTGTCAACCTGGATCACCTGTGCGTCTTCGGGCCAGTACTCGATGCCGTACTGGGGGAGCGTCCCAAAGGGCCCGAGACGGCTGCCGAGGGCGAGGACGACATCGGCCTGGGCGATGATTCGCATGGCTGTCTTGGATCCCTGGTAGCCGAGGGGTCCGCAAGCCAGCGGGTGCGAAGCGGGAAACGCGTCGTTGTGGAGGTAGCTCGTGACGACGGGAACCTCGAGGAACTCGGCCAGGTCCCGCGCTTGCTTGCTCCCTTGCCCCATGATGACGCCCCCTCCAAAGAGGAGTACCGGGAACTGCGCTTCGGCCAGCAGGTCCGCGGCACGGTCGAGACTCTTTGCGCCTCCGGCACCGCGCTCCACGCGTTGAGAGGGAGCGATCGTTGCGTCGAATTCTCCGAAAAAGTGATCGCGCGGACTGTTGACTTGAACGGGCCCGCGTTCGGCCATCGCGATTGTGAAGGCCCGGTGTGTGAGTTCCGCGATTCGGTCCGGTCGGCTGACGTGCGCCTGGTAGCGCGTGATGTCGGAAAAAATCGGGAGCTGATTTGTTTCCTGGAAACCCCCGAGGCCGGACGTCGCGCTTCCTGCTTCGGGGGTGATCGCGACAACCGGGCTATGGGCCCAGTACGCGGCAGCGATAGCGGTTACGAAATTCGTGATTCCCGGTCCGTTCTGACC
>JAZAOF010000116.1:0-5889 GCA_036228265.1 Myxococcota bacterium
CACCCGCGCGTTGTCGGTCGACGAGGTGGCCATGATTCACCAGCGGGGGGGATCGATCCTGCATACCTCCCGGGCCAATCCGACGAAGAAAGAGGCGACGCTCAGGAATTGCGTTGCGTCGCTCGACTCCCTCGGGATCGATCACCTCGTGACCATTGGCGGTGACGACACGGCGTTCTCGGCGAAGCGCGTAGCGGATACGGCCGACGGGCGGATCCGTGTCGTGCATGTCCCGAAAACGATCGACAACGATCTGCCCCTGCCCGAGGGCATGCCGACTTTCGGCTACGAAACGGCTCGGGATGTGGCGACGTCGGTCGTCGAAAACATTCTCGAGGATTGCCGCACCACGGGGCGCTGGTTTTTTGTGATCATGATGGGTCGAAAAGCAGGGCACCTCGCCCTTGGGTCGGGAATGTCGGCGGGGGCAACGGTGACGCTGATCCCGGAGGAATTCGAGGCTGGAAAAAAGATTCGCCTCGATCACGTGGCGCGAATTCTCGAGGGCTCCATCGTGAAGCGCCGGGCCCAGGGAGCCAACGATGGCGTGGCGGTGATCGCCGAGGGAGTGGCCGAGTTTCTCGATCCGGACGACCTGGGGATGTTGAAGGACGTGGAGCGCGACGAACATGGGCATATCCGGCTAGCCGACGTCCCACTCGGGAAGGTGTTGGCCACGTCGGTCAAAGAAGCCTTGTCCGCGCGCGGGATTTCGGTGGCCATCGGCACGAAGGACGTGGGCTACGAACTCCGCTGTGCGGCGCCGTGTGCGTTCGACCGGGAGTACACGCGCGATCTCGGTGCGGGAGCCGTGGATCTCTTGCGGGGCGGTCGAAGCGGTGCCCTCGTCACGCGTCAACAGGGAAGTATCGTGCCCCTCGACTTTGGCGAACTGATGGACGCCGAGACGGGCCGGACCCGCGTGCGGATGGTCGAAGCCGGAACCGACTTCTACGCCCACGCCCGGGCTTTGCAGACCCGTATGCTGTCGAGCGATCTCGACGATACCGAGCGCCTGGCGTCCCTGGCCGCGGCTTCGGGGCAGACCCCGGCGGAGGCCAAGAGCTACTTCGCTTCCGCGGTCTAGGCGGCTCCTCGCGCCTGGAGCTCCACGAAACTCCGATAGGCCCCGTCCTCTCGGGCCATCAGTTCATCGTGCGAACCCCGTTCGACGATGCGGCCGTCGTCGATGAAGCAGATCTGGTCCGCGCTGCGGATGGTCGAGAGGCGGTGGGCGACGACGAAGACGACGCGGTTCCGGCTGGCCTCGCGAAGGGCTTCGACCAGGCGTTGTTCGGTCTCGGGGTCGAGTGCCGACGTGGGCTCGTCGAGGATCAACACCCGGGCGTCCCGGACCAGGGCGCGGGCGATGGCGAGGCGCTGTTTCTGGCCGACGGAAAGCTTTCCTCCGCCGCGACCCAGAGGGGTCTGATAGCCCTGGGGCAGGCGGGCGATGAACTCGTCGGCCCCGGCCGTTTGCGCCGCCTGGCGAACCTGGGTGTCGCTTGCACCGGGGTGGCCTATGCGGATGTTCTCTTCCACCGTGGCATCGAAGAGGGCATTCTCCTGGAAGACGAAAGCCGTCTGCTCCCGCAGGTCGCGGTGGCTCACGTTGGCAATGTCCTGGTCGTCGAAGAGCACCCGCCCGGAAGAGGGCTCCAGGAAACGGGGCAGCAGGTAGGCCAGCGTGGTCTTTCCGGCTCCGGCGGGCCCGACCAGCGCGATTCGTTCTCCGACGCGAGCCTCCAACCCCACACCCTTCAGCGCGTGGGTTCCATCCGGGTATCGGTAGTGGACGTCTTCGATGCGGATCGTCTCGCGAAGAGGCGCGAGTTCGCGGGAGGCGGCATCGTCCTCCCCCGGCTGGTCCATCATGAAGAACACGCGATGAAGTCCGGCGGCATTGCCCTGTAGCTGAAACCAGAGTTGGCCAAGGGCTCCGGCCTGGGTGGCGATGACGACGTAGTAATAGAAGAGAACGGTGAAATCACCCGGAGAGAGGGCTCCCTCGATCACCAGGCCCGATACCCGCCAGAAGACGTAGAAGCCCACGGCGGCCCCCAAGACGGTTCCCGCGACGATGGCCAGGAAAACGGCGACCACCACCGACCGGAAGCGGCCGAAGGAATCCCAGCTGTCTCGCTCGAAATGGTCGAGTTGGCGTTTTTCTCCGCCCAGGCTTTGGACGGCGAGAACGTGGCTGACTCCTTCTTCCGCGGTGGAGGTCGTGGTGGCGCCCGCCTGTCGGCTTTCGCCGCTGCGTCGTCGCAGCATGCCCGCGAAGGGAACCGTGGCCAGTAGCGCGATCGGCACGGCGGACAATCCGGTCCAGACCAGGAACGGGTAGGCGCTGAAGGCCACGGCCATCGCGGAAAGATTCAGCGCGATGACAACCGGCACGGCGATGGGGGTGAGGATGATTCGGTAGCACGCGTTGGTGATGGTCGGCGTGTCGTACATCACCCGGTAGACCGCGTCGCCGATGCGTTCATCGTCGAACGCAGTCATGGGGAGGGTCTGGATGCGCCGGAAGAGTCGAGCGCGATAGTGGTGATTGAAAGCCTGTGTCAGGCGCAGCGTGAAGCAGTAGTCAAGAATTCCGAGCAGGCCACCTGAAAAACTCCAGCCGAGATTGGCTTCGTTCTCGCTCCGGGTGGCGGTGTCGTAGCCTTCGGCGAGTCCGGCGAAGGTGTTGTCCTGTTCGTTTCCGGCCGTGCCAAAAGAACCCGAAAGAAAGAGCAGGATCAGCTGGGCGCCGATGACGGCCCAGAGAATTTCGGTGATCGATAGGTCGACCAGCAGGTTCATGAACGGTTGAATGAAAGCCGGGTAGGGAACCAGCGGGTCGGCGACGGGTCGTCCGTCGATGACATTGTCGATCAGCACCTTGATCGGCCAAGGCAGGAGCAAGCCCGGGAGCGCGCCCACGAGCAAGAGGAGGAGTTTGACCGTGATTCGCCCGCGAAACGGCCAGACAAAGCGGAGCGAGCGGCGCATCACTGCGAGGGCCGTGCCGGAGTCGATCGCGCTGTCTTCGACGAATCGATTCTTCATGCGCTCTCCGCCGTGGCGAGTGCTCCGTGAGCGGCGGCCAGGGCCCGGTAGCCTCCACCGTCGCGTTCAATGAGCTCGTCGTGGGTTCCGGTTTCGACAATACGACCGTCTTTCAGCACGGCGATCTGGTGGGAGCGGCGAATCGTAGAGAGGCGGTGGGTGATCAGGAAGATCGCGCGGCCCCGTCCCCACTCGGCGAGGTTTTCCATGAGTTGCAGTTCGGTACGCGCGTCCAGGGAAGCGCTGGGCTCGTCCAGGATCAGGATTGGAGTGTCCTTCAGGATGGCACGGGCGATGGAAAGCCGTTGACGTTGGCCGGTGGAGAGCTTGGTCCCCCGCTCGCCCAGCAGCGTGTCATACCCGTCGGGGAGATCGCGAATGAAGTCGTCGGCGCAAGCGATCCGGGCGGCGGTTTCGACGGCTTCTTGGGAAGCGTCGGGCACCGCGAAACGAATATTCTCGGCCACGCTTTCACCGAAGAGCAGGTTCTCCTGGAGGGCGATGGAGACGGATTGCCGCAAGCTGTCCAGCTTGAGGCGGCGCAGGTCGTGGCCATCGATTTCGATGGAGCCGCGGTCGGGGTCAAATAGGCGCAGCAGTAGGGAGAGCAGGGTGCTCTTTCCCGACCCGGTTGGCCCGACGATGGCGGTAATGGTTCCAGCACGGGCTTCCAGGTCGACACCGGATAGAACCGAGCGGTCCGGTTGGTAGGAAAAGTGAACGTCGCGGAAGGCGACGCTCTTTTTGAAAGGGGGGAGCGCGATGGCATTGGTTGCGTCGCTCACCTCGGGTTCGAGGTCGAGCAACTCGAATGCGCGATCAAGACCGATGGCGATGTCCTGGACTCGCCCCCAGGTGCCGAAGATTCCACGGACCGCCTGTGTGCCTCCCCCGAACCGGCTCTTGAAAAAGTTATAGAGCCCGAGATTCCAGATGGTAAAGCCAAAGGCGGCCACTCCCAGGGGAACGGCCTGCTGTGTCTTCAACGTGGCGAGCGCCACGGCGACCAGGAACGCGATGCCGAGGATCCAGAAGATCGCGACATTGAAGGCGGCGAGCCAGCTTCGAGCGCGATAGGCGTGATGGAACGCGTCGAGGCTTCTCGACTCGAATCGCTCTTGTTCGGCGGCCTCGGCCCCGTAGGCCTTGATGACGCGGATTCCGGTCAGCGTTTGCTGGATCTGCGAGGTGAGTCGGCTGTTGGCTTCGCGGGAGCCGCGGAAGCGGATGCGTAGGCGGCGGGACACGAAGGCTCCCAGAAGCAGGGACGGCGGGAGGACCAGGAGCAATAGGCCGGCCAGCGTGGGGTCGAAGAGGGCGACCGCTACGAGGCCAGCGCAGTAACCCCATGCCGCCGATACGGGGGTCAAGACCAGGACATTGATGAGCTGCGTCACCATGGAGCTGTCCTGGTAGATGCGGTAAATCGCGTCCCCGACCTGGTTTTCCGCGTGAAACCGAAGTGAGAGCGATTGCAGTCGGTCGAGCAGTTCGACGCGTAGCACCTGGTTGACGCGCTGGAGAATCCACATGAAGTAGTAGTAGAGGCCCAACCCTACGGGCAGGTACAAGACGCCCATAGCGGCGCCGATGTACGAAAGTTGGAGAATCAGCTCGCGCCGGACCGACTGGCTGAGTTCGGGCACGTCGACGGTGAGCTTGGGGTCCCACCCGAGAAGGGAGGCCTCTTCGGGAGTCAGGGGGTGGCCTAGGAGTGCGCGCGTCCAGAAGACATCGAAGGCGAGGCCGGTGACGGCGAACGACAGCGCATACAAGAGCAGCGACGGAACGGTGAGCGCGATGAGGTGCCCGCGGACGGGTCGAAGGAGTCGAACGCAGCGCCACAAGAGGTTCACGACGAGCTTGAAGTGGAGCCGGTCGTTCTCGCCCCCGGAACCCATGAGAGCGAGGTCGTGGATGTCGCTCCCGGGTCGGGTATGGATGGGCTTGTTCATGGTTCCATTGGGGGCGGCGAGGGTCGCGATGAGGTCCGAGGCGGATCATCGCAAAAGCGGCCCCGTGTATGCTAATTGGCCGCCGTCCGGATCGGCCTCTGTGAAATTGCCTAGAGCCGGATCCGGGTTCCCTGGCGCCTCCGGCTACTGGCCCGGTGCAACAGGGCTCCGAGGGCGAGCCCCACGCACAGAATGCCGGCGCCGGTGATCCATTCCGGCCACCGTGCTCCCGCTTCGAGCTGCGTGTTGACGCGCGTCAACTCCTCGATGCGAAGGCTTTGCTCGGCGTGGCTAGCCGAGTTCGAGCGAGCCGCCTCTTCGAGGCGGCTCCGGCTGCTCTCCGCCTCGTCGCGTTCCTGGCGGAGTTGGGCCGCTTCTTTCCGCAGTTGGGCCAATTCGAGAACCGGGGGCGGACTGGGTTCGAGGTAGCCGACCGGGACCCATCCGGTCGAACCGCCGTCGATTCGAACCCGGGTCCATTGCGGCTTGCGTTCGAGAATCGAGACCCGGTCGCCCGTTTCGACCGTTCCCACGATGCGGTACTCGGTGCCGGGTCCTGTCCGAAGGTTGAGCTGGATCTGGCTTCCGACCCAGGCTCTTTCCGCCCAGGCTGTGCTGGGGACGAGGAGGGCCGCGGAAACGAGGAGGAGTATCGCGAAGCTCAGCAGGGCGGCGCGAGCGGAAAAAGACGGGAGGGGCATGGCCGGTCGTCCCTTCATAGCAGCAGGGGGCCAGGAACGAGTCGAAGTGGCTCCCCGGGTAGGACTCGAACCTACGACCCAGCGGTTAACAGCCGCTTGCTCTACCAGCTGAGCTACCGGGGAACACGAAGACCAGAGCGGGCGATTTTAGGGTCTGGATTGTGAAACGCAAAATGCGG
>JAZAOF010000117.1:0-11199 GCA_036228265.1 Myxococcota bacterium
GATTACCCACGCGATACTCACCCGTGCGCCGCTCTACTCGCCACCCGAAGGTGACTTTCTCGCACGACTTGCATGTGTAAAGCACGCCGCCAGCGTTCGTTCTGAGCCAGGATCAAACTCTCCAGTTTAAACCTAGCGCGGGTGAAAACACCGAAGTGTGTCCACCCTGCTGTTCGGATATGCGGGACCCCAAGACGCCAAACGCCGAAGCGCAGGACGCCGGAGCCCCTCCTAATAGGAATTCACTTTGAAGCCTGCACGTCTTTTCGAGTGTTCCTCGCCACTCGAAGAGACCGCACGCTATTCAGTTTTCAAGGAACGAACGAAGCCACAACAGGCCTGTACCGGGCCTGCGAGACGATCCCATCCGGTAGAACGGAAGAAACCACCACCCGAAGGGAGTCCCCTTTTGGGCGGCACGCGAAACTACGGGCTGAGTGCCCGTGGGTCAAGGGCTTTTCCGCGTCTGAGAGCGTTTTTATCGCCCCAGGAGAACATTATTTCCCCGCGGGGACAAATTTCAGGTCACGTCGACCCGGACAAAGAGGCGCCGCCCCAACTTCAGTAAGTAGGAGCCCGGGCCCAGAGCCACCAGTGGATCGACGGCCCGCTCCCCGTCAATCTGGACGCCGCCCTGGGCGACCAGGCGCCGGACCTCGCTACGGCTGGGAAGCAGTTCCAGCGCGGTGACGATCTCGAGAAGACCGGCCTCGCTCCGCCCGGAGAGCGCGTACGCGTAGACCGGAACATCCGCAGGCGCGCCGCGATCTTGAACGACCCGGCGAAAGTGCGCCTCGGCGCTCTCTCCCGCTCCTTCCCCGTGAAAGCGGCCCACCACCCGGCGGGCGAGTTCCTGCTTCAGCCCCAGCGGATCGCCTCCTCCCGCCCTCACCTCGGCGCACGCTGGCTCCAGGTCGTCCCAGGCGCCCCCGCCGAGGAGTTTGAGGTAGTCGACCATCAGGGCATCAGAGATGCTCATGATCTTGCCGTACATCTCTTCGGGCGCGTCCAGAACCGCAATGCTGTTGCCAAGGCTCTTCGACATCTTCTCCACGCCGGAAGTCCCGACCAGGAGCGGGTGCGTGAGCACGGCCTGGGATCGCTGCCCGTAGGCCCGCTGGATATCCCGCCCAACGATCAGGTTGAAGGTCTGATCGGTTCCGCCGAGTTCGACATCGGCGTTCAGTTCCACGGAGTCGTAGCCTTGCACGAAGGG
This sequence comes from Myxococcota bacterium, assembly GCA_036228265.1. Taxonomy (GTDB): domain Bacteria; phylum Myxococcota_A; class UBA9160; order UBA9160; family UBA4427; genus CAJXIC01. The sequence goes on from JAZAOF010000117.1 coordinate 1,217, forward strand.
GTAGAGAAATTCGTGCACGGCGATCGGAGTCTCGGATTTGTAACGCTTCGCGAAGTCGTCGCGCTCAAGCAATCGTGCCACGGTCATGTGCGAGCACAGGCGAACGAAGTCCTCGGGAGCCATCGAAGACATCCACTCGCTGTTGAAACGAACCTCCGCCGCGTCGACATCGAGGACCTTGGAAACCTGGGCCACGTAGGTGGCGGCATTGGCTTCGATCTCCTCGGAGCTCAGCGCGGGGCGCGTCTTCTTCTTTCCAGACGGATCGCCGATACGGGCGGTAAAGTCACCGATTAGAAAAATGGGCGTGTGCCCGAGTTCCTGGAACAGGCGGAGCTTGTCGAGGACCACGGTGTGTCCCAGGTGAAGATCGGGAGAGGAGGGATCCATCCCGAGTTTCACCCGCAACGGCCTTCCTTCGGCGAGCGAAGTCTCGAGCCGGGCGCGCAACTCCTCCTCGCCGATGAAATCCACCGTTCCCCGGCGGATCGATTCGATCTGCCGGGCGGCTTCTTCCCGAATAGCGGGATCGGTCTTTTCGCTCAATCTGATTCCTCCGGGAGAAGATTCCGGACTCGGAGCGTTTCGCGGTCTGTCAGGATGCCATCCATCCGCCGGTCATGAGACTCGCACGGCAAGGTCTCTTCGGTCAGCTGCCACGAATAGCCCACTCCGAAGAGTCTTGGCGATCCCTCCCACCCGGGCGCAAACGTCCGATCGAAATAACCGCCGCCGCCCCCCAGTCGAACCCCGCTTCGGTCGAAGGCCAGCCCCGGGACCAGGACCAGGTCCGACTCCCGGCGGAGCCGCACCGGGTTTCCCTCGGGCTCGGGGATCCCATGCCGACCCGGCCGGAGAACATCCCACTCGGGCACTTCGACGAATTCGAGCCGATTGTCCGGGAGGCAACGGGGATACAGCACCCCCCGCCCGCTCGCGCGCAGGCCGTCGAAGGCCGGGCGCAGATCCAATTCCCCAGACCCCGGGATCGCGGCGTAAAGCACAACCCGGCCCGCCTCGACAAACTCGGGCAGGCCGGCGAGGCGCTCGCAAACGCGTCGCGAAGCCTCGATCGCTTCCTCTTCGGGGTAGGCCCGACGGCGCTGCCGGAAACGCTGGCGGGTCTGGCGCTTGAACTCGACGACTGGCCCGGACTCCCGATCCGGGCTCTCGTCAGTTCGCCGTTGCCTCGTCATGCGCCAGGGCCGATTCGGCCATTTCGATCAGCGCGGCCAGTCGATCGGGATCCACGGGGACGTGCGTCGCCTGGCCGGGACCGTTTTCCCGCAACTCGATCAACTCCCGGGCGAGATTCAGGGCGGTGAGAACCGCGACATCCATCGAATCCACCGTTTCGGTCAGGCTCCGGATACGCCCCATCGACTCGTCGACATACTCCGCCACGCTCTGTAGCCAACGCTCATCCGCATCACTGCGGAGTCGATAGTCCCGTCCCCCGATCCGTACCGCAACGACCTTCTTGGCCATGCCCTACTTCCCCTGGACCGCAGCTGTCGGTAGAGGCTCGGCCATCACCTCGGACTCGATCTCGTCCAACCGGGCGATCAGTGCATCGATTCTCCCGGCGACCTCTTCGCGCTGCTTCCGGGAACTCTCCAACTCCGACTCGAGGTCGTGCACCCGTGCATCGCGTTCGTCGACTTCGCTCCGCAGGCGACCGACACGATCGACCAGGAGCGCTCGGTCCTCCACGAGCTTCGCAACCGCCCGCTCGAGCCGCAGAAAGCCGTTCTGCCCCTTGCGGCTCTTTCGCTTTACCGACTTGCGTTTTTTCGAAGGGGTCGGCATGGGTGTGCTCCGGGATGGATACGACCCCCATCGTATAGACCCCGGGCAAACCGCGTCAAGGAATCCGTGGCGCTTTGGTGAAAAAGATTGTGTCCACCGGGGCGCGCAGGGAGATCGCTACACCGTGGCGTCGCGCGATTGGAGCTTCGACTCGCCCACCAGGTAACGGTCCACGGCCCGAGCCGCTTCGCGGCCTTCCCACTGCGCCCAAACGACGAGAGACTGTCCCCTGCGGCAATCGCCGGCCGCAAAGATCCCGGGCTCACTGGTCTCGAACCCCCGGGGTTCGGCCGATACATTGCCTCGCGGATCTCGATCGACACCCAGGCCTTCCACCAGGCCTTCGTGTACGGGGTGGACAAACCCCATCGCGAGAAGAACGAGCCCCGCGGGCTTTTCGAATTCGCTCCCCGGTACCTCTTCAAGGGTCGGCCTCCCGCTCGAGTCCGGGGCACCAAAACGAACCTCCACACCCACGAGCTTCTCGACGCGACCCTCACGCCCTTCGAATCGTTTCGTGAGCATCGCGTACTCGCGATCGCCTCCCTCGTCGTGAGAACTCGAACTGCGGAACATCCGGGGCCAAAGCGGCCAGGGAGTTGTCTCGCAGCGCTCATCCGGCGGCCGCTCGAGGAGTTCGATGGAGGTCACCGAGCGCGCTCCCTGGCGGTGAGAGGTTCCCACGCAGTCCGAACCGGTGTCGCCGCCGCCCAGGACGATGACGTCCCGGTCGGTCGCGAGAATCTCGGCCGCGCCTCCGGTCGGGTCGCCGATTCCCCGGCGGTTCTGCTGGGTCAGAAAATCCATCGCAAAATGAATTCCTCCGAGTTCGCGTCCCTCGACGGGAAGATCCCGGGGCACCTCCGATCCCATGCAGAGCAGAACCGCGTCAAAATTCTGTCGCAAATCCCCGGGACTGAGGTCAACCCCCACGTGAACCCCGGTCTGGAAGGACACCCCCTCGGCTCGCATCTGCTCCAGTCGCCGATCGATGACTTCTTTTTCGAGCTTGAAATCCGGGATCCCGTACCGGAGCAACCCGCCGACGCGTTCGTTCTTCTCGAATACCGTCACCGTGTGCCCGGCCCGCGTCAACTGCTGCGCAGCCGAAAGACCCGCCGGCCCCGACCCCACGATGGCGACCGAGCGACCGCTACGGCGCTCGGGAAGAATCGGGCGGATCCAACCCTCGTCCCAGCCCCGGCGAACGATCTCCCACTCGACCTGCTTGATCGTCACCGGGGTCTCGTTGATGCCCAACACGCAGGCCCCTTCGCAGGGGGCCGGACAGACCATCCCGGTGAACTCGGGAAAATTATTGGTGGAATGAAGGCGAGCGAGAGCGTCCTCCCACTTGCCACGATAAACGAGATCGTTCCAATCGGGGATGATGTTTCCAAGAGGGCAACCGTTGTTGCAGAAGGGAATTCCGCAGTCCATGCAGCGAGCGGCCTGCTGGCGGGTCGTCTCTTCCGAAAAATCGTCCTGTACGTGTCGCCAATCCTTGAGCCGTTGGTCCACGGATCGATAGGCGACGCCCTGGCGATCAAACTCGAGAAATCCGGTGGGTTTAGCCATCGCCCGTATGTGCCTCCAAGCGCGCATCCAGGGCCAACTTCAGATCTTTCGGGAAGACCTTCACGAATTTCGGAGCGTACGCGTTCCATTTTCGAAGAACGTCATCCGCTCGATCACTGCGCGTGAGTTGAAAGTGGCGCCTCACCAGTCGCTGGACCAACTCTTCGTCCTCGCCCTCCAACTCGCGCAACTCGACCCGGCTCGCATTCACGCGCGAGGGGAAACTTCCATCGAGATCGAGAACGTAGGCGAATCCCCCACACATCCCGGCTCCAAAATTTCGGCCCGTCGGACCCAGGATCACGACGTTGCCCCCGGTCATGTACTCGCAAGCATGATCCCCGACTCCCTCGACGACCGCATCCGCCCCGCTGTTGCGGACTGCAAAACGCTCCCCGGCGAGCCCGTTGAAATACGCCTCGCCCCCGGTCGCTCCGTAAAGCGCCACGTTCCCGGTAATCACGTTCTCCGCGGCTTCAAAGGGGGACTCCGATGGAACCCGGACCGCAAGGATGCCACCGCACAGCCCCTTGCCGGCGTAATCGTTCGTATCGCCTTCGACATGCAGGGTCATGCCACTGGGCACGAAGGCTCCGAGGCTCTGGCCCGCCGACCCCTGGAAGTGCAATTCAATGGTGCCTTCCGGCAGTCCCTGCTCGCCGTAGGCACGCGACACCTCGGAGCCGAGAATCGTGCCCGTCGCGCGGTCCGTATTTCGAATCGGCGACTCGATCACGACACGTTCCCCGCGCTCCAGGGCGGGAGCGGCCCGCTCGAGCAGACCCACGTCCAGCACCCCAGCCAGGTCCTCTTCGAGGGTCTGCCCCTCGCAATGACGGATCGCATGGGGAGCGTCGACCTTGTGGAGAATGTCCGAGAAATCGATCCCTTGCGTCTTCCAGTGCTGGAGGGCCCGGTTGGAATCCAATCGATCCATCTGTCCAATCATCTCGTCCAACGTCCGGAAACCGAGTTTCGCCATGTACTCGCGCGTCTCTTCTGCGACGTAGGCGAAGTAGTTCACCACGTGCTCCGGCAACCCACTGAACTTCTTCCGCAACTCGGGGTTCTGCGTCGCGATCCCCACCGGGCAGGTGTTCAAATGGCAGACGCGCATCAAGATGCAACCCATGGCAACGAGAGGTGCGGTGGAAAAGCCAAATTCATCGGCCCCGAGAAGTGCTGCGATGGCAACATCTCGACCCGTCTTCAGCCCGCCGTCCGTCTGGACGCGAATGCGGCCCCTCAAATCATTGAGAACGAGGGTCTGCTGGGTCTCGGCCAGGCCAATTTCCCAGGGTAGCCCCGCGTACTTGATCGAGGCCTGGGGGGATGCGCCGGTACCCCCATCGTGACCGGAAATCAGGACTCCGTCGGCTTTCCCCTTGGACACTCCCGCAGCAATCGTTCCCACGCCCGTCTCGGAGACGAGTTTCACGCTGACCTTCGCGCGGCGATTCGCATTCTTCAAGTCGAAAATCAACTGGGAGAGGTCTTCGATCGAATAGATGTCGTGGTGGGGCGGCGGGGAGATGAGCCCGACGCCGGGCGTCGAGTGCCGGGTCTTTGCGATGGTTTCGTTGACCTTGTGCCCCGGGAGTTCTCCGCCCTCGCCGGGCTTCGCCCCCTGGGCCACCTTGATTTGCATCTCGTCGGAGTTGACGAGGTACCAACTCGTGACACCAAAGCGCCCCGAGGCCACCTGCTTGATGGCACTGCGCCGGAGGTCCCCGTTGGGTTCGGGCGTAAACCGATCGGGGTCCTCTCCGCCCTCCCCGGTATTGCTCTTGCCGCCGATTCGATTCATCGCAACGGCCAGCGTCTGGTGCGACTCGAGCGAAATCGACCCGTAGGACATCGCACCCGTGCAAAAGCGCTTCATGATCTCCGCCGCGGGTTCGACCTCCTCGAGAGGAACCGGCTCCTCGGCGTAACGGAAGGTGAGCATCCCCCGGAGCGTGCAGATTCGCTCGGCTTCGCCGTCTGCCGCTTTCGCAAAGTCCCGGTAGGCCTCCCGATCCTCAGACCGCACCGCGTGCTGGAGACGACTCACGGAATCGGGATTGAAGGTGTGGGCCTCGCCGCGCCTGCGCCACTGGTAGAGACCCCCCGCTTCCAGTTCCGGGTAGGCGTAGGAATCCCCCGGAAATCCTCGCCCGTGTCGAAGAGCCGCCTCCCGGGCGAGCACGTCGTAGCCGACCCCCGAGATGCGCGAAGCAGTTCCGGTAAAGCACTCCTCCACAACCGAACGACTGATTCCCACGGCCTCGAAGATCTGGGCACCCCGATAGCTGTGCAGGGTCGAAATTCCCATCTTGGCCATCGTTTTCATCAGGCCCTTGTCGCAGGCCTTGAGATAGTTCTGGACAGCAGTCTCCGAGTCGAGTTCTTCGCCAACCAAGCCCCCGTCCTCGAGAATCTCGTCAATCGTCTCGAAGGCGAGGTAGGGATTGATCGCTCCAGCACCGTACCCGACGAGCAGAGCGAATTGCGCCACGTCGCGCGCTTCGCCGGTCTCGCAGAGAATCCCGCACTGGGTCCGGAGCCCCGCCCGGACGAGGTGGTGATGAACCGCCCCGGTCGCCAGGAGCATCGGAATGGGCGCCTCGTCTGGAGAAACCCCGCGATCGCTCAGGATGATGAGGTTCGCGCCGTCGCTCACCGCCTCGGCCACGCGCTCACACAACTGGCGGAGAGCCGATTGCAACCCCTCCCCCTCTTCCGCCACCTTGAACAGGGCTTCGAAGGTCCTGGCCTCCAGGCCCGGTCGATCGAGTTCGCGGATCCGCTGGAGTTCCTCGTTGGTGAGAATGGGCCGGTCGCAGCGTAGGAGTCGCGCGTGCTCCGGGGTCTCTTCGAGAACATTCTTCTCGGCACCCAGCGTGGAGAAGAGGGACATCACCGTCCCCTCGTTGATCGAGTCCATCGCCGGATTCGTCACCTGCGCAAAGTGCTGCTTGAAATAGTGGTAGAGCATCCTCGGGCGATCCGAGAGACAGGCCAGGGCCGCGTCGTTGCCCATCGACCCAATGGCCCATTTCGCATCCGCCACCATCGGAGCAATCAGGAACTTCAAGTCCTCGAGGGAATATCCGAAGGCCTGTTGCAGGGTCCGTCGTCGCTCGGGGGACATCGGTTCGTGGGGATCCGCGGTCTTCGGAAGACTCGAGAGGCATACCCGGTTCGCCTCGATCCACTCGCGATACGGCTTGCGAGCGATGTAGTCGGCCTTGATCTCTTCGTCCTCGACGATGCGGCCCTGCTCGAGGTCAACGAAGAAGATGCGCCCCGGCTGCAGGCGCCCCTTGTGCTCAATCTCTTCGGGAGGCACATCGACGACACCCACCTCCGAAGCCATCACCACGCGTCCGTCCCGGGTCAGGATCCACCGCGAAGGCCGGAGGCCGTTCCGGTCGAGCACGGCGCCGATCTTGCGGCCATCGGTAAAGGCGATCGAAGCCGGGCCGTCCCAGGGCTCCATGAGAAAGGAGTGATACTCGTAGTAGGCCCGGAGATCGTCGGACATCTCCGGATGATTCTCCCATGCCTCGGGGATCATCATCAAGATCGCCTCGGGGAGATCGCGACCGCTCAGGCAGAGAAACTCCAGGGCATTGTCGAACTGGGCGGAATCGCTTGCGTCTTCGCCCCGCATCAGCGGATAGAGCTTTTTCAGGTCGTCCCCGAAGAGTTCGGAATGCAACGTACCCTCGCGAGCCCGCATCGCGTTCCGGTTTCCCTTTAGCGTGTTGATCTCGCCGTTATGAGCGAGGTACCGAAACGGCTGGGCGAGGTCCCAGGCGCCGAAGGTGTTGGTGCTGTAACGAGAGTGCACCAGGGCGATCGCCGACTCGAGCGCGGGATCGGTGAGATCCTGGAAGAATCCCTCGAGTTGGCTTGAGATCAACATCCCCGTAAAGACGAAGGTGCGACTCGACAGGCTCGGCAGGTAACTGAAACTCTCTCGCGCTCGAATTCGGTTCTCGTAGACCCTTCGGATCACGTAGAGCTTTCGCTCAAATGCATCCTGGTCGAGGCCCTCTCCCCGCCCAACGAAGACCTGCCGGATTCGAGGCATCCCGTCCCGGGCGAGCCAACCGATGGCCTGGGGATCGCAAGGCACGTCTCGCCAACCGAGAACGCACTGGCCTTCCTCGTCCACCGTCTGCTCGAAGCAGTTGCGCTGCCACTCTTCCTCCGCCTCGTTCGGGTCGAAGAAAAACAAGCCCGATGCGTAGGCGGATTTCTCCGGAAGGTCGATCCCCAGCGCGCCACACTTCTCCCGGAGAAACGCATCCGGAAGCTGGATCAGCACTCCGGCCCCGTCCCCGCTGTCGGGATCACACCCGCAGGCCCCCCGGTGCTCGAGGCGAACCAACAACTCGATCCCGTCCCGGACCAACTGGTGGCTGGTCTCACCGCGGATATTCGCGATAAAGCCAACTCCACACGCATCGTGCTCGTGAGCGGGATCGTAGAGACCCTGTTTCGGCGGTCGCCCGGTGGTGTGCATGTGGTGGGAGGTATCCGATCGAGGAGAACGGCGCCGCTTCCCCGGCGCCGACGTCGGAGCAGGGAAGTGCCCTAGGGCGTTCCTCGATCACCGATCACCTATGCGAACGATGAAAACGCCTTAAGGTCGCGACAAACTTAGCTTTTTTTGGATTACCCAACCTAATAGAAACGGCTGGAACTGTCAAGCAAGTTGCGCCGACGCACGCCTATCCAGGACGCCGCGGAGAACATCCGGGCGATTTGTAAATATTCCGTCGACCCCCATGTCCAGGACCCGATCCATTTCGTCCTCCGGATCGACCGTGTAGACGTAGACGGCAAGCCCCGCCTCGTGAGCGCGCTCGACCATCGATGGGTCGACCATGCTGACATGGGGGTTTATCGCCTCAGCCCCCAGCTCCTGCGCACGTTCCAGGGGGCTCTTGGGCCACTCGGGCGAAAGCAACAGGGCCGTTCGCACGGTGTCGGATTGGCGTCGGAGTTCTGCGAGAACGGGGTCGAAAAACGACGAAAAAAGGGTCTGCGATTCGATGCCCCGGGCACACACCGCCTCCCAGCAGTGCTTCTCGATGCCTTCGTACAGCCCACCCTGCGATCGCTTGATCTCGAGGTTGAAGGGAATGCGCGAAGCAAACTGGTCGAGAACCTCCTCGAGAGAAGGCACCGCCTGGCCGTCGCCCGCATCCAATTCCCGCAGGCCCGCGAAATCCAGGTCGAGGATCTCGCCTTCTCCGCCGAGGTGTCCGAGGTCAGCCTCGTGCGAGATCGCGACGGCGCGGTCCCGGGTCAGGTGCAGGTCGGTTTCGATCATGTCCGCTCCCTGGTCGATCGCCAACGCGAAGGCCGACGGAGTGTTCTCAGGGAGGTAAGCCGAAGCACCGCGGTGAGCAATGACTCGCGGCTTCTCCCCGGGCACCAGTTGCGGTCGACGAGACACCGGGTTCTCTACTCCTCGGCCCAGTCGCGCGAACGCTCGACTGCGCGCTTCCAACCGGCGTACAGCTCTTCACGTTGGTCGGTGGACATCTTTGGGGAAAAGGTCTCGACCGCCACGGAAGCCGACTCGAGGTCCTCGCGGTCACGCCAGAAGCCCACCTGCAGACCCGCAAGCACCGCGGCGCCCAGGGCGGTCACCTCGAGGAGCGGAGGCCGCTCGACTTCCGTTCCCAGGATATCGGACTGGAACTGCATCAAGAAGTCGTTCTGGCACGCCCCCCCGTCCACGCGCAGCGCTTCCAACGAAATCCCGGAGTCCGCCCCAACGCACTCGACGACGTCCCGCGTCTGGTAGGCGATCGACTCGAGGGTCGCGCGAACGACGTGCTCTCGCCCCGCCCCGCGCGTCAACCCCACCAATGCCCCCCGCGCGCGATCGTCCCAATACGGCGCCCCGAGCCCCACGAAGGCGGGCACCAGGTAGACGCCCGCCGTGTCGCCAACGCTCAGCGCCACTTCCTGGCTCTGGTCGGCACTTTCGATCAGTCCCAACGAATCGCGCAGCCACTGAACCGCTGCGCCCGCAACGAAGATACTTCCCTCGAGAGCGTATTCGACTTGGCCCTCGAGACCCCACGCGACCGTCGTAAGAAGACCGTTTTCCGAGAGCGGAGCTTCGGGTCCCGTGTTCATGAGCAAAAAACAACCCGTGCCGTAGGTGTTCTTGGCGAGGCCCGGCGCAACACAACCCTGTCCGTAGAGGGCCGACTGCTGGTCGCCGGCCATCCCGGCCACGGGAATCGGCGCACCGAAACAACTCGCATCGACATCCCCGAAATGACACTGCGTCTCGCGCACCTCGGGAAGCATCTCCCGGGGAATGTTCAGCTCGCCGAGCAGAACGTCATCCCAACACCCGTCGTGGATATTGTAAAGAAGCGTTCGCGAGGCATTTGAAACCTCCGTGGCATGCACCCGCCCCGATGTCAGCCGAAAGAGCAGCCATGAGTCCACGGTGCCAAAGCACAGCTCACCGCGCGCTGCGCGCTCCTGGGCGCCGGGCACCGCGTCGAGGATGAATCGGACCTTCGTCGCGGAAAAATAGGCGTCGATCCGCAACCCGGTACGAGCCCGCACTTCTTCGT
>JAZAOF010000118.1:0-8410 GCA_036228265.1 Myxococcota bacterium
GACATTCCGCGCCAATTCCGAAAGGATTCCTGGATCAACATGTAGGTCGGTATCGTGGTGATCGTCTTGTCCCAGTTCTGAACCTTGGCCGTGTACAAGGCAATATCGAGAACATCGCCGTCCGCTCCAGCACTGGGCATCTCGATCCAGTCCCCGACACGCAGCATGTCATTGGTCGCGATCTGGACGCTGGCCACGAAACCCAGGATCGTGTCCTTGAAGACCAGCATCAGCACCGCCGTCATGGCGCCCATCCCACCGAGGAAAACCAGGGGCGAACGGTCCATGAGAACGGCGAGGGTGAGTACGACCCCAACACCGACGACGAGGATCTGCCCGATCTGGAGATACCCCTTGATGGAATGACGACTGGCCCCCGCCGTGGTGCGGTAGATCGTTCCCGCCGCGTTGAGCAACGCGATCGCCACCTGCACCGCAACCACGATGGCCAGGGCCATCACGATCCGTGCCAGGAGCGAGTACGCTGACTCCGGGAGATGCGGGATGAAGTCCAGCCCCTGCCGGACCACCAGGATGGGCACGACCAGCGTCAAGCGATAGAAGAAACCCGCGTCGTAGAGCGCATCGTCCCAGTGGGTCTCGGTCTTTCGGATCAGGCGCCGAATCCCGCGAGAAATCGCCAGTCGGATCGCGAAGAAAAAGAGCCCGGCGAAGACCAACAGCAGCGCGCTGCTGATCAATCCGTCGTAGATCGGATTCTGACCGAACCAGCCCTCGACCGTGTTAATGAGCTCTTCCATGTCCGGGAGCATATCGCGCGCGCTCCTCCAGCCGCCAAGAAACCCGCGCCCGCCGGAACGCCCCCCGGACTCCCCCGCGGGCTTTCGTTATCTTCGCCTGCCCCTATGGAACTCGACCACATCCTGATCAAGGGAGCGCGAGAACACAACCTGAAATCGATCGACGTCCGGATCCCCAAGAAGCACCTTGTGGTCCTGACGGGCGTTTCGGGATCCGGGAAGTCCTCCCTCGCTTTCGACACCCTCTACGCTGAGGGACAACGGCGCTACGTCGAATCCCTCTCGGCCTACGCCCGGCAGTTCCTCGGCCAGATGGAGAAACCCCGCTACGAGACGATCCGCGGGCTCTCGCCCACGATTTCCATCGAGCAGAAAACCACGGGGAATAACCCCCGCTCCACGGTCGGCACCATCACGGAGATTTCCGACTACCTGAGAGTCCTGTTCGCCCGGGTCGGCACCCAGCATTGCCATCGCTGCGGTCGGAAGGTCGCCTCCCAGACAGCCCAGCAGATCGCCCTGGAACTGGCGTCGGACGCGGCGGGAACCCGGCTGATCCTCCTGGCGCCCGTCCTGGTCAATCGCAAGGGCGAACACCGCGAACTTCTCGAATCCGTGCGCCAACAGGGCTTCGTACGACTGCGCGTGGACGGGGAGATCCTTCCGAGCGAGGACGTGCAGACCCTCGACAAGCGACGCAAGCACACCGTCGAAGTCGTCATCGACCGGGTCGTTGTTCGGTCTGGCCTGGCGTCACGACTGACCGACTCCGTAGAAACCGCGCTTCGAATTGGCAAGGGGACCCTGGTGGTCGAGACACCAGGACAAGCCGATCGCGTCTTTACCGAAGCCGCCGCGTGCGCGCGTTGCGGGATCTCGTTTCCCGAACTGACGCCCCAGGCCTTTTCGTTCAACAGCCCCCAGGGCATGTGCGGGGACTGCAATGGCTTGGGGAATCGCGTGGAGATGGACCCGGACCTGGCCATCCCCACACCGTCACTGACCATCGACCAGGGAGCCATCAAGCCGTGGGGAGGTGATGTCTCGACGAAGACGAGTTGGTCGGGGTTGCGCGTCCAGATCCTCGAGGAACTCGGGGTCCCCTTCGATGTTCCCTGGAAAAAGATCCCGATGAAACTGCGCAAGCAAACCCTCTACGGGACCGGGGACCGCGAATTCGAAGTCCGTTGGAGTGGCAAGAGAGGCGGCAAGGGCACCTTCGTGATGAACTGGGAAGGTGTGCTGCCACGCCTGATGCGACGCTTCCGGGAGGCCGGGTCCGAACGGGCCAAGCGATGGCATAGCCAATTCCTCGCCCAGGCCGATTGCTCGACCTGCGACGGAACGCGGCTGCGCCCCGAGAGCGCGGCCGTTCGAGTCGGGGATCGGACGATCGTCGAAATTTCGGCCGATACCGTCGAGGATTCGCACCGTTACTTCGCCGCCCTCCGACTCGAGGGAGCCGCAGGACAGATCGCACGCGAAATCTTGAAGGAGATTCGAGCTCGTCTCGACTTCCTCCAGTCGGTCGGCCTTGGATATCTCTCCCTGGATCGTTCCGGCCCGTCTCTTTCGGGGGGTGAATCCCAGCGCATCCGCCTGGCCAGCCAGGTCGGGTCCGACCTCACCGGTGTCATCTACATCCTCGATGAACCTTCGATCGGCCTTCACCAACGCGATAACCGGCGGCTTCTCAAGACCCTGGAGCGCATGCGCGACATCGGAAACACCATTGTCGTGGTCGAACACGACGAAGAAACGATTCGCGCCGCCGACCACGTGGTCGACTTTGGGCCCGGGGCCGGTGTCCGCGGAGGGCGGGTCGTACACGCGGGAACGCCCAAGAGCCTCGAACGCAATCCGAAATCACTGACCGGTCAATACCTTTCCGGGAAGACCCGAATCGAACTCCCGGAAGAACGCCGATCCCCCACCGGAAGCCTGAAGATCCAGGGGGCCCGGGAAAACAATCTCAAGAACCTCGACGTCGAAATTCCCTTGGGCGTTCTGACGGCGGTCACCGGGGTGTCGGGAGCTGGAAAATCGACGCTGGTCAACGAAATCCTCTATCCGGCACTCGCCCGCCGCTTCCACGCTTCGACGCGCGGAGTCGGACGCCACCGAAACCTCTCCGGGTTGGAACAACTCGACAAGGTCGTCGATATCGACCAGAAACCGATCGGACGCACGCCGCGCAGCAATCCGGCCACCTACATCAAGGTCTTCGACGAGATCCGGCGCTTCTATTCACAACTTCCCGATGCGCGCGCCAGCGGATTCAAGCCCGGGCGTTTCTCCTTCAACGTCAAGGGCGGTCGCTGCGAAGCCTGCGAGGGCGACGGCGTGCGCAAGATCGAGATGCACTTTCTCCCCGACGTGTATGTCCGATGCGAAGATTGCGGGGGGAAACGCTTCAACGACGCGACCCTGCAGGTTTCCTACAAGGGACGGTCCATCGCCGACGTGCTTTCGCTCACGGTGGCGGAGGCGCTCGAGGTCTTTCAGGCGCACCCCAAGATCGCGGGCCCGCTCGGACTCCTCGAACGGGTGGGGCTCGACTACCTGCACCTCGGACAGCCTTCGCCAACGCTCTCCGGAGGGGAGGCCCAGAGAATCAAACTGGCGCGGGAATTGTCCCGCCGCGCGACCGGGCGAACGCTCTACATCCTCGACGAGCCAACGACTGGCCTGCACTTCGACGATGTCCGGAAACTTCTCTCGGTGCTCCAGAAACTCGTGGACTCGGGCAACAGCGTCGTCGTCATCGAGCACAATCTCGACGTCATCAAGACCGCCGACTGGGTCGTCGACCTGGGACCCGAAGGCGGGCCCCGGGGCGGAGAACTGATCGCCTCGGGCACCCCCGAGCAGGTCGCGCGAACCCGAGGCTCCTCAACGGCCCGATACCTGAAGCCCCTGCTCCGGCGAAAGCCCGCGCGCAAGCGAAAGCGCTAGTTCCCCAGGAACCAGTCGAGAATTGGCGAGTTCTCCTCCCGCGGATAGGTATGCGAGAGGTCTTCGATCTCCCGGTAGACGAGATCCGCCCCGGCCGCACGTAACTGCTCCGACGCCCAACGCGCCTGCTCCACCGGAAACATCCAGTCGAGCGCACCGTGGACAAGATAGATAGGAAGACCGCGAGCGCGGTCGAGGTTTCCGTCGACAAAATTTGCCGGATGCAGAACGCCGGACACGGGCGCGAGGGCAGTGTAAGGGACCTCCTCCTGGAGACCCGCAAAGAGGCTGTAGGTCGCCCCGTCGGAAAGCCCGGTCAGGAGGACGCGACTGCGGTCGATGGGCCAGCGCTCGCAGACCCATTCGAACATCGCTCGCAACGAGGCCGAGTCGACGTCGGGGCCTCCGAACGACCACGTTGCACCGCGCGCCGTGGGAGCCAGAACGGCACAGTGCCGGCTGCGGCCTTCGCGCAACCAGGTCCAGAAAAAATCGGCACCGTGACCACTACCGCCATGCAACGCCACCACGAGGGGAAACGGTGCCTTCGCAAAATCCTCGGGAATCCAAAGCGAGAAACCACCCCGGGCGTCGCGTTCGTTGCTGGCCTGGAAGAGCCCGGCCGAGCCGGCTTCGACCCCCGGGGCCGCGCGCTCGAATCTTCCCGCTTGCTCTTGTCGGGGCCCATCGAGAAAGAAACGGTCGACCGGAGACAGGGCGCGACGGAGTCCGAAGAGCCTCTCCTGGGAAATGGCATGGGAGCGCATGGACTCCAGGATGAGAGAACCGCCCCGAGCGGGGTCCCCTTCCTGGCAAAAGAGTTCTGTGCTGCGAAGCGCCGCAACGGTGGCGGCCTCGAGGGTTGCGCAAAGCCCGGCGATGCCCTGGGCCGGGTCCGCCGCCTTCGGCACAACCTCCCGAAAGACCTCTCGCGCAGTCTCCAGGGCCTCGCCTCGCGGCTTCAATACTTCTCGTAACTCCGCGATTCGCGGGGGGTGCAGTCGCCGTTGCACGAACTCGAGAGACGCCAGCGTATCGAGCAGGGGAACCCCCAGCGCGGCGATGGCGTCTAGGAATACGGGGTCGTCCGAGATCGGGTCGGTCATCCGAGAACGGGGGTACACCGTCACTCCGGCGCGTGCCAGCCAGAGCCGGTAGACTGCCGTTCCTCCGGCCGCGAACGGGTGGCCGGCGCCGAACCCACGGAAGGAAATCTCGATGAAGATCCACTGGCTGCTCGCAATCGCCCTGTCGCTCCCCCTGGCGGTCCAAGCCGAATCCACGCCAAAAACCGAAGACCAAAAGACCCTCTACCTCTATGGCGTGGGCATCGCCGAGAACGTGAAGAGCTATCCCACCATCGCGGCCGACGAAATCCCGTTCATCCAAGCCGGCATTACCGACGAACTCCAAGGCAACGAATTGAAAGTCGCGCCCGTGGAAGGAGTCAACCCGCTGGAGACCATGAACGAATTGATCCGGAAGCGAATCCAGGTCACGACCGACGAATTTCTCGGCAAGGAAAAAAACGCTCCTGGAGCCAAGATCTACCCATCGGGACTCATCATGACGGAAATCAAGGCCGGGTCGGGAGGCTCACCGACCGTCGAAGATACCGTGGTGGCCCATTACCACGGCACCCTGGTGGACGGGACGGTCTTCGATAGTTCGGTCGACCGCGGAGAGCCTTCCGAGTTTCCGCTCCAACGCGTCATCCCCTGCTGGACGGAAGCGCTCCAGAAAATGAAGAAGGGTGGCAAGAGCCGCCTCGTTTGCCCGCCCGACATCGCCTACGGGGATCGGGGGGCTCCGGGTCGTATCCCGCCCGGCAGCGCACTGATTTTTGAAGTCGAACTCGTCGACTTCAAGGACGATACGCCCTAGCCAATCGGTCCCCCGGATACGCCACTCAGGCGGCGACGTGAACGATCACCTTCCGGCCGTGTCGGCCGCGTCGATGCTCGAAGAGAAAAAGCCCCTGCCACGTTCCCAGGGCCAGTCGGCCTTCCAGGATGGGGATGGCCACCGAAGTCGCCGTCAGCGCGGACCGGATATGGGCGGGCATGTCGTCGGGCCCTTCGGCGGTATGCGTGTAGAGGGGATCCTCCTCGGCCACCAGGCGGTCGAACCAGCGCTCGAGATCGCGCGCGGCCGAGGGATCTGCGTTTTCCTGGATCACCAGGCTCGCGGACGTGTGGGCAATGAAGACCGTGCATAGCCCCTGGTCGGTCTGCGCCCGGTCCACGGCATCCTGGACCGCATCGGTGATCTCGTAGAGCCCGATTCCCGACGACTCGCACTCGATGCGCTCTACGAAGGACACTCGCGACGCTCCCGCTTTCTCTCGTCGAGAGCCGCATTCGACCGCAGAACGATTTCAGTGATTTCGGCCGGCGCCCCCAGCCGCATCGGCGGCCCCCAGAAGCCCGTCCCCCGGCTCACGTAGATCTGGGAATCCCCCCGCACGTGGACGCCCTCGACAAAGGGCGTCGCCAACCGTACCGCGTAACGGAAGGGCCAGATTTGACCGTCATGCGTGTGACCCGAGATCTGCAAGTCGACTCCACGAGCGCAGGCCGCCTTGAACGAGCCTGGGTCGTGGGCCAGGAGGACCACGGGGACCCCCGGAGCGAGTCCCTCGAGTGCACGGTCGAGATCCTCGCCTCCCTCTTCCCCTCCGAAGGATCCGCGATGATCATCGACACCGACGATCGCGATGGCTCCGGCCCCGCGACCGAGGACCCGGTGATCGTTTCGGAGAACCGAGAGACCCAACTGTCCGACGCAAGCGGCCCACTCGTCAGCCCCGGAATAGTGATCGTGATTGCCCGTGACGAAGAAGACCCCTTCTCGACCGTGCAGCCGCGAGAAGGGTTCCACTTCGGCTGCGAGGTGTCGGACGCGTCCATCGACGAGGTCGCCGGTCACGGCAACGATGTCGGCCTCAAGCGCGTTCACCGCATCGACGAGACGAGAGGCAAACGAACGACCGAGCAGGGCCCCGATGTGGATGTCGCTGATCTGAACGATGCGTAGACCGTCTCGTTCCCGTGGCCATCGGGACAGGTGAATCTCCACCTGGCGAACCCGGGGAAAGGAAAGACCTTCCCGCACGGCATGGAACCCCACGATGAGAGTCACGAGTCCCGCTGCGACCGCCCCAGCCCGATCCAGCGACACCTGGGCTTCGAAACCCGCGGGCTCGCCAACAACGGCTCCGACGCCAAGAACGATTGCCAAAAGAACATCCGAAATTCCCAGGAACACGAGGCCCAGAAAGGCAAAGCCCATCCACAGGGAGGCGGGCCAGGCCAGCCAGCGAGATCGGTCGCGGGAAAGATTGCGTTCTGCGATCGGTGCGGCGATGAGCAGAACGAAACCAAAAACGATCCCCGCGAGCCCCCAGAAAGTCGCGGTCGATCCCCACTGGGGATCGAGAACGAACCCCCTGGCGATGTACCAATGCCCGCCGGCGACAACGGCCAGGAAAAGCGAAAACACGATCAACATTCCAACGATGCGCAGCACGCGAGTGGGGGGCATAGGGGCCATTCTAGCCGCACTGGCCCGCAGTGCCGTTCCGTCGGTTGCGCGGCCTCGGGGGGCGCCTTAGATTTCGCCCGTTTCGGCGACGCCCAGCGAGCCGCCATGGAGATCCCCGATGCCCGCGCCCCCCGAACTCGAAGGTTTCCAACGCAAGCACCTGCGCGCACTGGCCCATCGCCAGAAACCGGTGGTGGAAGTGGGCACGGCCGGCATCAGCTCGGCGGTTCGACCGGCGCTCGACCGGGCCCTGCGCGACCACGAACTCGTGAAGGTGCGACTCCGGCAGCCCGAGGACAAGAAGTCCGCGGCCCAGACCCTGGCCGAGGGTTCCGGCGCGGCCCTCTGCGGTGTCGTTGGACATACGGTCATTCTCTACCGGCCGCACCCGCAATCGCCCGAGATCGAGCTTCCCCGACGCGCAAAACCGGGGTCGAACTGAGGGCCCCGCTCTACCAGCCCCGAAGGTCGACCTCGAAGCGGTCGACGATGGATTCCCCCTCCAGGCAGTGCATCACCGCGTGAGCCGCGATCGTGGGATCGCAGTGAGACGGGTCGACTCGGACGCGGTCTCCGACTTTCGGGGGATTCTCCATCGAAAACGTGACATGTTCGTCGGAACAGAACCACACGCGCCCGCCGACGAGTTCCGGGTTGCCATGCTCGATACTGAGGGACTTGAGTCCCGCGTCGCAGACGGCGTAGCTCTCGGAAACTGAAATCACCGTTGCCATGAGGAACGCGGCCTGCTCGAAAGGCAACCCGTGCTTGGCATAGGTGGTATCCATCACGGCGTACGACCCCGCCTGGATCTCGGTGGCGAACGAGTTGCAGCGGTACGTTCCGGTGCCCCCGGCCGAAACCACCTCGCCTCCCACGGCCTCGTGGGCCAGGCGAAGCTTCTCCATCGCCTCGTCGCACCCGGCTTCCCGACGCTCCCGGTCCGGCTCGCCGACGATGTGCCCCTCGTAGCCCATCACTCCGCGCACGACGAGTCCCGCCCGGCGCGCCCGATCGGCCAGGGCTTCCGCCTCGTTGGGCTCGCAACCGCAGCGGGGAAATCCCACGTTGACGTCCACGAGCGCCTCGCGAACGCCAGCACGAGCCGCCGCATCCACCGTTTCGAAAGAGTCCACGGCCACGGTCACGCG
>JAZAOF010000119.1:0-9775 GCA_036228265.1 Myxococcota bacterium
AAAAACGACGTACCGCT
This sequence comes from Myxococcota bacterium, assembly GCA_036228265.1. Lineage (GTDB taxonomy): Bacteria > Myxococcota_A > UBA9160 > UBA9160 > UBA4427 > CAJXIC01. The sequence goes on from JAZAOF010000119.1 coordinate 18, forward strand.
CTTGATCGATGCCGAGGCCACGGCCGAAACGCCTTCGGGTCCCGTACAGATCCTCGGTTCGGATTACGTTCGCAAGGAACGCGCCGCTCACCTGGAAGACCTCTGCAAGCGCTTCCCCCGGCGCCCCGACCACCTGCGGCTTCTCCTGCTCCATGATCCCCAGGGTTTCGACTCGGTTCCCGAGGGCGAAGCCGATCTCGTGCTGTCGGGCCACACTCACGGCGGCCAGGTCGGGCTGGTGAGTTTCGGGCTCGACTGGACTTTCCTCACCCGAAGCCGTTGGCCCGATCACGGACTCTTCGCCAAGGGGCACAACCGCCTCTACGTCCACCGCGGTACGGGCTTCTACGGCTTTCCCCTGCGCATGGGCGTACCCGGTGAGGCCTCGATCCTCGAGATCGACCGGGCACAACCCTGATCAGGGGTCGAGCACCAACCGCTCCCCGGTCCACTCCACGATGCGGTCGACCGATGTCACGCGGCCCCATCGAAACCCCTCCACCAGGTCCCGCGGTCGCACCGGGCGATCGTCCGGTTGCAAGCCCGCGGCGCAGGCCAGCCAACCGCAAAATCGCGGAGCGCTGTAGGCGGTGCGCAAGGCTTCGATCCCCACCGCCCCGTGAAGCTTGGCGAGTTTCCCCTCCCCTCCGTGCTCCAGGAGTAGAAAATGATGCGCGTAGGCGGGCGGTGAAACTCCCAGCATTTCTTGGAGCGCCACCTGGGTGGCGGCGTGGAAAGCGAGATCTCGACCACGCACGACCCGGGTGACGCCAACGCGGGCGTCGTCTGCGACGCAGGCCAGGTGGTAGGCGGCGACTCCATCCCTGCGACGCACGACGGGATCACCGAAATCCCGAAACGGATTGCGCGCCAGTTCCTCGCCGAAAAATACCGTCGGCCGAATCGTCTCATCCGAAAGACGCACCCGCAGTGAGTCCATGCAGGCGCGCCAACCTCCTTTTCCGAAGGTCTTGTCCCGGCAGGTTCCCCGGTAGCGGAACCCACCATCGGGGCTCGGATTGGCTTCGGCAGCGATCTCGCGGCGAGTGCATGCACATGGATACAACGCCCCCATGGCTTCCAGGCGGTCCAGCGCTTCCGCGTGGTTCTCGCTTCGCTCTTTCTGGCTTTCGACCTCGTCCCAATCGAGCCCCAGCCACTCGAGGTCTCTTCGAAGATCTCGACTCCATTCGGGACGAGCCCGTTCGGGATCGAGATCTTCCAACCGCAGCACGAGACGGGCTCCGGACCATTTTGCATCCAACCAGCACAGTAGAGCAGCCAGCAGCGTCCCCGGGTGGGCGGGCCCCGTGGTCGAAGGAGCAAAGCGACTGACGTCCATTTCTCCGCTGGCTCTCCACGTGGGTTAGCATCGAATCCCGATGCTGGATTTTCTAGCTCGCTTCGCGCTTCGCACAGGGTACCGCGCGCTACGGCTCTGGTGGCAGATTCGTCGACCCGTGCTGACGGGCTCCTACGTTGCGGTCTGGCACGGTGACCGACTGCTTCTCATCCGCAACTCCTACAAGTCCGGAGAGACCCTGCCCTGCGGAGGGCTCAAGCGGGGCGAGACCCATCGTGGAGCCGCGCGCCGAGAACTGAAGGAAGAAGTCGGAATCGAGGTGGAGGAGCGCCAACTCGTCTTCGCCTGCGAGATCGAGATCCAGGGCCCTCTCGCCACCGACCGCGCTCACTTTTTTGAACTCGACGTCGCGACCGAACCGACCGTCGAAATAGACCACCGGGAAGTCGTGTGGGCGGGCTTCTTCCCTCTCGAGGAACTGGACGAGCGGCCCTTGATTCGCAGCGTTCGGGCTTACCTGGAACGACGCTCCGCGACTCCCGGTTCCCCCGCTTCGTGAGGCGAACCAACGCGCCGTCCGCGAGATACGACGAGACGCGGAGAGTCGAGAGCCCCGAGGTCGCTCAGGGGGTTGCCCTCGACGACGAGGATGTCGGCGACGTGACCTGGACGCAGACGACCGACCCGGGAACCGATTCCCAGGGCATCGGCCGAATCGGACGTAGCCGCGCGCAGAACATCGACGGGCTGGAGATCCGCGAACTTCGCGAACGCCTGCAGTCCGGCCACGAGACGGTCATGGGGGACACCGGGTATGCCGGCGTCCGTGGATGCGATCCAGCGAACTCCCGCTTCCCCGAGGGCCGCAAAAACGGCTTGCATTCTCGAAACGAAAGACGCCGCCGCGCGGCTCTCCTTGCTGCCATCGTCTTCGGCGGCCTGCCTCAAGCGACGGCCCCAGCCCACGTTCACCGTGGGCGACACCCAGGTCCCATGAGCCGCAAGCTCCCTGGCCACGGACTCTTCGAGATTCGTGCCGAACCCCCCGCTGCCAGCAAACGAGCAATGCTCCACGGTGCACACGCCAGCCCTCGCCGCGAGTGAAATCCCCTCGGTTCCGTGGCAGTGGGCGGCCACCGATCGACCGCCAGCGCTCGCCTCCCGCACGATCAGCGCGAGTTGACGCAGATCGAACTGGGCCACTCCGGGCTTCGTTCCCGGGCTCATCACGCCCCCGGTCGCCATCACCTTGACCCAGTCGACCCCGCGAGCGAGTTGCCGCTGGACGACTTCGGTGATCTCGGGATCCGTGCTCGCTTCGCCCCCCCAGAAGTGGCAGTGGCCCCGGGGCGAGGTGACGGGTTGGCCCGCGCAGAGAAGGCGCGGACCCAGGCACTCTCCCGCCTCGATGCGGTCACGCAGGTCAATCTCGAGCCCCTCGCCGCCACCCAGGTCGCGCGCGGTGGTGATCCCGGCCCGCAGCATCTCTTCGGCCCGGGTCTCCATGTCGCGTGTGCGCTTCTCCCGCGCTGGCGCCAGTTGTTTCAAAGGGTCGACCACCGCGGGATCGAGAACCATGTGAACATGGGCGTCGAGGAGGCCCGGCAGCGCCGTGCAGCCGGGCAGGGAAACCCGCTCGGCCCCCACGCAGAGTGCCGCCCCCGGGCCCAGGGCCTCGATGCGATCCCCCTCGACCCGGATCGTCCACGGCTCCTTGGAGAGCGAATCCGACTCGCCGTCCCAGACCCGGATTTCAGTCAATGCAATCGCCACGATCCCAGCCTAGCCGGAGCTTTCGAAAGTATCTCCCCTGGGGGCAAATCTCGGGCCTCTCATTGCGCTTTCGGCCACACAGGTGCATCCTGAGGCGGTCTGTAACCCACTCCGGGCGGTGCTCGCTGTGCGGGGGGCACGCTTGCCCGATTCCGGAGGTTCCTGGCGCGGCCATGAAGACCGCGTGAGGCTCTATCGAAAGGGCTACCCAGCATGTCTGACAGTGAAATTCTCGTCGTCGCTTCAAAGGTCAAGACCTACATCCGGAACTCTGGCGAAATGAAGACCTCCGCCAGTGTTCTCCAGGCGCTCTCTGACCGAATCCGTGGCATGTGCGACCGCGCCGTAGCAAACGCGCGCAACGACGGTCGCAAAACCGTTCTCGACCGCGACTTCGAATAAGAAGCACCCGCACGGGCGGTTTCCAGCGCCACGGGGCGCTGCGAGGCGCACGCGCCTCAGGGCTTCTTGCGCCCGACACTCTCGGCGAGTGCATCGGCGAGCGTGTTCCTCTTGAACGCGTATCCAACGCTTTGCGATACGGCGGGAATAACCTTCTGCCCGGGCGAGAGGAAATCTGCGGATTCTCCGAGTACCAGGCGCAGGGCGCCCCGGGGCACCGGGAAAAACGCGGGGCGGCGCAGCGCGCTCCCCAACGCTCGAGAGAACTCCCCCATCGTGACCGCGTCGGGAGCCACGACATTGACCGGTCCAGCCCACTTCGCCTCCAGGGAGAAAAGCGTCAGCCCCACGGCGTCGTCCTCGTGGACCCAGGGGAACCAACGCCCCGACGGACCGAGCGGCCCCCCGAGACCCAGCCGAAAGGGCAGTAGCATCCTCGCGAGTGCGCCCCCGCGGCTCGACAAAACCACGCCGAAGCGAAGGCAAACGACCCGGACGCCGTAGCGCTGAGCCTCGGCCGCCGCCGCCTCCCAATCGACGCAGAGTTGGGCAAGGAAGTCGTCGCCGGGCGCCGCATCCTCGCGCAGAAGTTCATCCCCCCGCGGACCATAGAAGCCCACCGCCGATCCGCTGACCAATGCTCCCGGGGGAGACTTCGCGGAACCGATCGCTTCCACCACCCGCCGGGTTCCTTCGACCCGGGAGTCGACCAACTCCCGTTTCCGCGCGGCCGACCAGCGGCCGTCGAAGATCGGCTCTCCGGAGAGGTGGATCACCGCGTCACAGCCATCGACCGACTGCTGCCACAGACCCGGTTTCGCTGCGTCCCCCTGGACCCATTCGAAGCCTCCCCCTTCCCGGGGAAGGCGAGAAAGAGCCACCACCGTGTGCCCGGCCTCGGCGAGTTCACGGCACACACGACTCCCGATCAGGCCGGTCGCTCCGGTGACAAAAACGCGCAACGGTCTCCCCTCCCGTGTCAGGGCTTCTCGTCGGGCAGCCTCTGGGCGACCTCGGGATCGACGTTTTCGGAATCGAAGGCGATCCGAAGCATGTGCTGAGCCACAAAACCGGGCGTATTGAACGAGTCCTCGGCCTTCATTTCAAGGAACCGGTCGACAGCCGGAAAGATCTCGGCATCGAAACCGCGAATCTCCTCCTGCATGGCGGTATCCACGACCCCGGGAGCCAGGGAATAGGCCCGCAGACCCGTCTCCGATTCCTCGGCCTGGACGCACTCGGTGAAGCGCTCGACACCCGCCTTCGAGGCACAATAGGCCGACCATCCCTCGTAGGCGCTCCAGGCTGCACCCGACGAGACGTTGATCAAAACCCCGCCTCCCCCGAGAAGCCGGCGATGACGGACGAAGGTCCGGCTCCCCACGAAGACGCCCACCAGATTCGTATCGATGTGCCCTCGGAAACCCTCCACGTCGAGGTCCCGCATCGGACCCACCGGGGCGAGCACACCGGCATTGTTCACCCAGACATCGATCTCTCCGAAGCGATCGACGACCCGTCGGGCAAACGCTTCAACCTCTTCCGCGTTGCGCACGTCGAGTTTCTCGGAAACGACGCGATCCCCGCTGTCCTGGGCGGGGGCACTCCGCGAACAGAGCCCGAGGTTCATACCCCGGTCAAGGAACTCTTCGGCGATCCCCGCGCCGATGCCGCGACTTGCACCCGTGATCACTGCCGTGCGGCCCGTAACGTCCTCTCCGCTCATCGAAGGACCGCCCCCTCGCGTACGCCCATCATGCGCCGCCGCTCTCGGCGGCGGCCGCAGAACTCGACTGCGCATAGTCGCTCTCGTTCTGGAAGACACGCAGGCCGAACTCCGGGAGAAGCGCCAGCACGTGATCGAAGAGATCGGCCTGGATCGCCTCGTAGGCGTTCCAGTCCGTGGTGTTCGTAAAACAATAGATTTCCACGGGAAGACCGTCGGAGGTGGGTTGGAGTTGGCGTACGAGCAGGGTCATGTCCTGGTGGATCTTCGGATGGCTCTGGAGATAGCGCTCGATGTAGGCCCGGAGAGTGCCAATGTTCGTCAAGCGACGCGTGTCGGCCTTGATCGCGGGGTCGCGCCCCGAGTCGGCGTTGTAGGCCTTGAGCTCCGCCATCTTCTCCTCGATGTACTCCTTCAGCAGGGCATAGCGCGAGAAACCCTGGATCTCGGCGTCCTCGAGGAAGCGGATGGTGTTGACATCGAACCACAACGATCGCTTGATCCGCCGACCTCCGGATTCGGACATTCCCCGCCAGTTTCGAAAGGATTCCTGGATCAGCAGGTAGGTCGGAATCGTCGTGATCGTCTTGTCCCAGTTCTGGACCTTGGCCGTGTACAAGGCAATGTCGAGAACATCGCCATCGGCTCCCGCACTGGGCATCTCGATCCAGTCCCCGACGCGCAGCATGTCGTTGGTCGCGATCTGCACGCTGGCCACGAAACCCAGGATCGTGTCCTTGAAGACCAGCATCAACACCGCCGTCATGGCACCCAACCCGCCCAGGAAGACCATCGGAGAACGGTCCATGAGCACGGCGAGGGTGAGCACAACCCCCACCCCGACGGAAAAGAGTTGCCCGATCTGGAGATACCCCTTGATGGAATGGCGGCTCCCCCCCGCGGTGGTCCGGTAGATCATTCCCACCGCGTTGAGCAGTGCGATCGCGACCTGTACCGCGACGACAACGGCCAGCGCCATGGCGATCCGCGCCAGGAGCGAATGGGCCGACTCCGGGAGGTGCGGGATGAATTCCAGCCCCTGTCGGAACACCAGGATCGGGACCACCAGTGCCAGGCGATAGAAGAAACCCGCCTCGTAGAGGGAATCGTCCCAGCGGGTCTCGGTCTTGCGAACCAGGCGCTGCACGCCCCGCGAAATCACCAGTCGCGTCGCGAAGAAAAAGAACGCCGCAAAGAGGAGAAGCAGCGCGCCGCTGATCAAACCGTCGTAGATCGGATTTTGACCAAACCATCCCTGGACCGTGTTGGTGAGTTCTTCCATGCCGGGAGCATATCGCGCGGGCTCCTCCGGCCGCCAAGAAACCCGCGACCCCCGAAAAGGCCCCCCGACTCCCCCGCGGGCTTTCGTTATCCTCGACGCCCCCCATGGAACTCGACCACATCCTGATCAAGGGAGCGCGAGAACACAACCTGAAATCGATCGACGTCCGGATCCCCAAGAAACATCTTGTGGTCCTGACGGGCGTTTCGGGATCGGGGAAGTCCTCTCTCGCCTTCGACACCCTCTACGCCGAAGGACAGCGGCGCTACGTCGAATCCCTCTCGGCCTACGCCCGGCAGTTTCTCGGCCAGATGGAGAAGCCCCGCTACGAGACGATCCGCGGCCTGTCGCCGACGATTTCGATCGAGCAGAAAACCACGGGGAGCAATCCCCGCTCCACCGTCGGCACCATCACCGAGATTTCCGACTACCTGAGAGTCCTGTTCGCCCGGGTCGGCATCCAGCATTGCCATCGCTGCGACCGAGAGGTCGCTTCTCAAACCGCCCAGCAGATCGCTCTGGAACTGGCGTCTGACGCGGCGGGAACCCGGCAGATCCTCCTGGCGCCCGTCCTGGTCAATCGCAAGGGGGAACACCGCGAACTTCTCGAGTCCGTGCGTCAACAGGGATTCGTACGGCTGCGGGTGGACGGGGAGATTCTTTCGAGCGAGGACGTGCAGGCCCTCGACAAGCGACGCAAGCACACCGTCGAAGTCGTCATTGACCGGGTCGTGGTTCGTTCCGGCCTGGCGTCACGACTGACCGACTCCGTAGAAACTGCGCTCCGGATCGGCAAGGGGACCCTGATTGTCGAAACGCCGGGACAAGCCGACCGCGTCTTTACCGAGGCCGCCGCGTGCGCGCGTTGCGGGATCTCGTTTCCCGAACTGACACCCCAGGCCTTTTCGTTCAATAGCCCCCAGGGCATGTGCGGGGACTGCAATGGCCTGGGGAGCCGCGTGGAAATGGATCCGGATCTGGCCATTCCCACACCGTCCCTGACCATCGACCAGGGGGCCATCAAGCCGTGGGGGACCGACGTCTCGACGAAGACAAGTTGGTCTGGGTTGCGCGTACAGATCCTCGAAGAACTCGGTGTTCCTTTCGACGTGCCCTGGAATCGGATTTCGAAGAAACTGCGGAAACAGACCCTCTACGGAACAGGAGATCGCGAATTTGAAGTCCGTTGGAGTGGAAAGAAAGGCGGCAAGGGCACGTTCGTGATGAGCTGGGAGGGAGTGCTTCCCCGCCTGATGCGCCGCTTCCGAGAAGCCGGCTCTGAACGGGCGAAGCGATGGCACAGCCAGTTCCTGGCCCAGGCCGATTGCTCCACCTGCGACGGAACACGCCTCCGCCCCGAGAGCGCTGCGGTTCGGGTAGGGGGCCGCACGATCGTGGAGATTTCGGCCGACACCGTCGAGGAGTCGCGCCGTTACTTTTCCGCCCTCCGACTCGAGGGGGCCGCAGGCCAGATCGCCCGGGAGATCCTGAAGGAGATCCGAGCTCGTCTCGACTTCCTCCAGTCGGTCGGCCTTGGATATCTCTCCCTCGACCGTTCCGGTCCTTCCCTTTCGGGCGGTGAATCCCAGCGCATCCGCCTGGCCAGCCAGGTCGGGTCCGATCTCACAGGCGTCATCTACATCCTCGATGAGCCTTCGATCGGTCTTCACCAACGCGATAACCGGCGCCTTCTCAAGACCCTGGAGCGTATGCGCGACATCGGGAACACCATTGTCGTGGTCGAACACGACGAAGAGACGATTCGCGCCGCCGATCACGTGGTCGACTTTGGACCGGGAGCCGGCGTACGCGGAGGCCGCGTCGTTCACGCTGGAACCCCCAAGAGTCTCGAACGCAATCCCAAATCACTGACGGGTCAGTATCTCTCAGGGAAGACTCGGATCGAAATTCCGGAAGAACGCCGATCCCCCACTGGAAGCCTCAAGATCCACGGGGCCCAGGAAAACAACCTCAAGAACCTCGACGTCGAAATTCCGCTGGGAGTTCTAACCGCGGTCACCGGGGTATCGGGAGCAGGAAAGTCGACTCTCATCAACGAGATCCTCTACCCGGCGCTCGCCCGCCGCTTCCACGCTTCGACGCGAGGAGTCGGCCGCCACCGAACCCTCTCCGGATTGGAGCAACTCGATAAGGTCGTCGATATCGACCAGAGACCGATCGGACGCACGCCGCGGAGCAACCCGGCCACCTATATCAAGGTCTTCGACGAGATCCGGCGTTTCTACTCGCAGCTCCCCGATGCGCGTGCCAGTGGATTCAAACCCGGGCGCTTTTCCTTCAACGTCAAGGGCGGTCGTTGTGAAGCCTGCGAGGGCGACGGCGTGCGCAAGATCGAGATGCACTTTCTCCCTGACGTGTACGTCCGCTGCGAAGACTGCGGAGGGAAACGCTTCAACGACGCGACCCTGCAGGTTTCCTACAAGGGTCGGTCCATCGCCGATGTGCTGTCGCTCACGGTGGCCGAAGCGCTCGATGTCTTCGAGGCTCATCCGAAAATCGCGGGCCCCCTCGGACTTCTCGAGCGGGTGGGTCTCGACTACCTGCACCTCGGGCAGCCTTCGCCGACGCTCTCCGGAGGCGAAGCCCAGAGAATCAAGCTGGCACGGGAATTGTCCCGCCGAGCGACCGGACGAACTCTCTACATCCTCGATGAGCCCACGACTGGCCTGCATTTTGACGATGTCCGAAAACTCCTCACGGTGCTCCGGAAACTCGTGGACTCGGGCAACAGCGTCGTCGTCATTGAGCACAACCTCGACGTCATCAAGACCGCCGACTGGGTCGTCGACCTGGGGCCCGAAGGCGGACCCCAGGGCGGAGAATTGATCGCTTCGGGAACGCCCGAGCAGATTGCCCGAACCCGGGGCTCCTCGACAGCCCGATACCTGAAGCCCCTGCTCCGGCGAAAACCCGCGCGCAAGCGAAAGCGCTAGCTCCCGAGGAACCAGTCGAGAATCCGCGAGTTTTCCTCCCGCGGATAGGTATGCGAGAGGTCTTCGATCTCCCGGTAGACGAGATCCGCCCCGGCGGTGCGCAGTTTCTCAGCGGCCCAGCGAGCTTGCTCCACCGGAAACATCCAGTCGAGCGCTCCGTGGACGAGATAGATGGGAAGACCGCGGGCGCGGTCGAGGTTTCCGTCGACAAGGTTCGCCGGATGCAGAACGCCGGACACCGGTGCGAGAGCGGTGTATGGGACCCCCGCCTGAAGGCCCGCGTAGAGGCTGTAGGTCGCCCCGTCAGAAAGACCGGTC
>JAZAOF010000120.1:0-20705 GCA_036228265.1 Myxococcota bacterium
CTGGCCGACGGACCCGTTTCCCTCGACGGCTCCCCGCGGATGCGCGAGCGACCCATCGGAGACCTCGCCGACGCATTGCGGGCTCTCGGGGCCGATCTCGAATTCGAAGGCTCCAACGAGTGCCCTCCGCTGACCGTCCGTGGCGGTGGCCTGGCGGGCGGACACATCGAGATGGACGCCCGGAAGTCGAGCCAGTACGTGTCGGCCGTGCTCCTGGCGGCGCCCTACGCCCAACGCGACATCACTCTCCACTTCACCGAGGGCATCGTGGTTTCGCGACCCTACGTCGACCTGACGCTCCAGGTGATGACCGCCTTCGGGGCCCGCGCGCACTGGCTCGAATCCCATCCGGACGAGATCGCCGTCGTGGCCGGCGTCCCCTACCGCGCCTCGGACTTCCAGGTGGAGCCGGATGCCTCGTCCGCGGTCTACGCCTTTAGCGCGGCGGCCATTGCCGGAGGCCGCGTTCGCGTCGAGGGCCTGCAGCGCGACTCGATCCAGGCCGACCTCGCCCTTCTGCCGATCCTGGAAACCATGGGCTGCACCGTGCTGTGGGACGAGGCCGGTGTCGTCGTCGAACGAGGAGAACGCCCGCTTCGCGCCCCGGGGACGATCGACATGAACGCGCTTCCCGACGCGGCCATGGCCCTGGCTGTCGTGGCCCTCTTTGCCGACGGCCCGACACGGATGACCCACATCGCCAACCTCCGGATCAAGGAGACCGACCGGCTTCAAGCCCTGGAGAACGAGATCCGGCGACTCGGGGGCGAGGCCCACGCCGGGCCCGACTCTCTCGAGATCATTCCCGGTCCGCGTCTCACGGGGACTGCGATCGAAACCTACGACGATCACCGAATGGCCATGTCTTTTGCGCTCGCCGGGCTGGGGATACCGGGCGTCGTCATCCAGGACCCGGCCTGCGTGTCCAAGACCTGGCCGGACTTCTTCACCGCCCTCGACTCGATCTAAGGGGAACCGCGTCGGGCGTGCCGACGCGTTATGCTGACGACGTCGCCATCGCCGCCATCGCGAAAAAGAGGTCGAAGCATTGACGACGAGCGAAAGCCCTGTGGGAACCGGGGCCCACGTCCAAGCCAGGGAACTCTGCCGCCGCTTCGGCGATCACGACGCGCTCGACCGGGTGTCTCTCGAGATTGCGCGCGGAGAAACCTTTGGCCTGCTCGGCGCCAACGGGGCTGGAAAAACAACATTCATCCGTCTCTGCACCGGCTACCTCGTCCCCACGTCGGGTTCACTGCGCGTGGATGGAATCTCTCCAGCCGAATACCCGCGCGGAGTACAGGCGCGCCTCGGTTACGTCACGGAAACCTCTCGCCTCTACCCCGACTTGCGCGTCCAGGGATTCCTGCGCTTTGCGGGAGGCGCCCGGGGTCTCCACGGACCCGCTCTCGACGAAGCGGTCGAGGGGGCCCTCGATCGCTTCGACCTCGCCGGCGTGGCTCGCCGACTGGTGGGCAACCTCTCGAAGGGCTACCAGCAACGCGTCTCATTGGCCCAGGCTTTCCTGCACGACCCGGCCCTGGTGATCGTCGACGAACCCACCAGTGGGCTCGACCCCCTGCAGCAAGGCGATGTCCGCGAAATCCTCGCGGAGCTCCAAGGCCAGCGAACCGTCATCCTCTGCACCCACGACCTCGCCGAAGCCCGTGCCCTCACATCCCGCGTGGCCGTGCTCTCCCACGGGCGACTCCTGCGAACCGGCCCCACCGAGGAAATTCTTGGCGAAGGCGACCCCCTCGATCTCTTCCGGCGTGCGGTTTCCGAAGACGCCCTGCACGGGGACCGCACATGACCCGCTTTCTCGCTCTTCTACGAAAAGAACTCGCCGCCCTCTTCCTTTCACCGATCGCCTATGGCGTCCTGACGATGGTGGCGCTCGTCACGGCTCTCGTCTTCTTCGAACACCTGAGCCTGTACAACAAGATCCTCTTCCTTTTCCAGACCACGACGATGGGCGGGTTTGAATCCGACACCATCCCCAACCACATCAACCTACGCGACACCGTCTTCAACCCGGTCATGGACCAACTGTCACTCCTGCTCGTCATCCCGATCCCCTTGGTCACCATGCGGGTCTTCGCCGAGGAACGCGCCCGAGGAACCGAGGAGACACTGGTCACGACCGGGCTTTCGATCACGCAAATCGTGGCCGCCAAGTTCGCGGTGACCTTCGGCTTCGCGCTTCTCATGATGATGGTCTCGTTTGTCTACCCGGTCACGGCGATTGCCCAGGGCGGACTCGGTGCCCAGCACCTCGTCGCGGTCTTCCTGGGGTTGACCCTGCTGGCCATCGGCATCGCTTCGATCGGTCTCGCTTGCTCCGCCTTCACGACCAGCCAGATCGTGGCGGCGGCCGCCGCCGTCGCACTCGCCTTTCTCTTCTACGACTTCGGCTGGACGCACGCTTTCGTCAGCGAAGACTTCGCCGCCTTCCTGGACGCGATTTCGCTTCGGCCGCACTTTCGGCGTTTTGCCGAGGGGCTCGTATTCGTTTCGGACATCGGCTTTTTCGCAGCATTGGCCGTCGTGGCCTTCGTGCTCTGCCGTTTCGCCCTCAACCTTCGAAGAGTGGTCGGCTGATGCGCGAACTCCTCTGGATCGGACTCCTTACTCTCGTTTTCGGACTCGCGTCAATTCGACTCCAGGGAACCCTGGGCCCGTTTGCCATCGCGCAGATCTCTCTCGGTGCCCTCTGCCTCGCGGGCGCCGCATTTCTCGGACTGAAACGAATCCGGCGACGCAGCCCGGGACAGGCGGCCTTTGAGCCGCTGCTCGACTCCCTCCTCGGAATCGTCGCGATCTCCTGGGGCGCAATTCTCGTACAGGGTTTCCTGGTCTCGGCCGACTGGCGCTTCGACTGGACCTTCGAGGGGCACGCGACCCTGGCCCCGGCGACCTGCGAGGCCGCCGCAGCCCTCCCCTCGCCACCGAGCCTCACGCTCTTCCAGGAGAAAGGCGATCCGCGCACGCGCCGCACCCGGCAACTCCTCGACGAAATCGCGCGCTGTGGGCCGGGGATCGAAGTGTCCCAGAAAGATCTCGGCAGCCACCCGGAAGAAGCCGACCGCTTTGAAGTCCCCTCCTCCAACAGCGTCGTGATTCGATCGGGCCAACTCTGGGAGACCGTGTCCTACCCCAGCGAGGGAACCCTCTTCGAGGCCCTCTCCGTCATGAACGAAACCGACCGCGGCAAGATCTATTTCACGGTGGGGTCGGGCGAGGGCAACCCGACGCGAAGCGACGACCTGGGCTACTCGGGACTGGCGGCGGCCCTCGAAACCGAAGGCTACCAGCTGGGAACGCTGGTCACGGCTTCGATCCAGGAAGTCCCGTCGGATGCCGCCGCGGTGATTCTGCTTGCCCCCGAGCGAAGCCTGCGCCCAGAGGCCATCGACGCCCTGCGGCGCTACCTCGAAGAGGGACGCGGCAGCCTCGTCGCATTTCTCGCCCCGTGCCGAAACAGCGGCGTGGAAACACTGCTCGCTGAATTTGGCATCGCTTCTCCGGATGCCCTCGTCATCGATCCGGCCTCGGGTCCCGTCGAAGGAGACGCCCCCGGACTAAACCCCTTGGCCTACAGCTACGAGCAGCACCCCAGCACCCGGGGCCTCAACTCCAATCGAATGACCTTTTTCCGGCACAGTCGATCTTTCGAACTGACCAAGCCCCGGGGCGAGGACACGCTGACCTCCCCGGTCTACGCCAGCGGTCGCTCATGGCTCTACGACGACGCCTGCACCGCCATCGGACGAACCGCGCCCGAGAAGCCAGGCAACGCGCGGAGCGACTATCACCCGCTGGTCGCTACCGGCGAGTACGAACGCGCCGGGGGAGAGACCCGGATTGCGGCTTTTGGCAACGTCGACATGGCGTCCAACCGCTACCTCCGGTCGCTCTACAACCTCGACCTGGTCATGAACACCATCCACTGGTCCGTCGCGCGAGAACCCTCGATCACCCTTCGCCCAAAGACCGGCGGACTGGTGCAGTTCCCCGTGCCCCTCCAGAATTCAATGCAGGCGTTCTACAGCGTTGGCCTGCTGGTGCCCGAGATCATCCTACTTGCGGGCGGGTGCGTCTGGATCCGGCGGCGAAGCGCCTGATCGTCGGCGACGCTCTGCCTGCCCCGCTACTCGGAGCCGTCGGGAGCCTGGGTCGCCAGGGCAATCCCCTTGGCTCCCGCTCGTTGCGCGAGATCGAGAATGTTCACAGCCTCTCCCAGGAGAACCCGGCGGTCCCCGCGCAAGGTCACGACCTTCTGGCTGGCGATCTCCAGGGCGCGCTCGAGCGCCGGCAACAACTCCTCCTCGGACACGACCCGGTCGTTGACCTGGATCTGACCATCGAGATTCACGGCGACCGTCACCCCATCCGGGGTTTCCTCGCTCTCGGTGGCCGTGGGAAGGTCGATATTCTTGCCCTCGTCCTGCATCACGGTCGTCGTCACCATGAAGATGATCAGCAGCACGAGGAAGATGTCGGTCAACGGGGTGACATTGATCTCGGCAACGATGCCTTCGGAACCCTCGTCGCCACCGTCACTAGGAAGAGACGAGATCGCCATTCGCGCCCCCCTCGGACTCCTGCGAAGACTCGACGAAGAGCAGAGCCTGGACGAAACGCTCGCAAGCCCGGGCGTAGGTGCCCGCGATCGCGCCGATTCGCACCTGGAGGTAGTTGAAGAGCAGCAATGCCACGATCGCCACGCCCAACCCCGCCGCGGTCGCCACCAGGGCCTCGGAAATGCCCTGGGACACCACGGCAAAGCCACTGGCCCCGTGGGTCGCCATGTCGCCGAAGGCCCGAATGATCCCGATGACCGTCCCGAAAAGTCCCACGAAGGGAGCCAGCGAACCCGTGGTTCCAATCATCCAGACTCCGCGTCGCAAGGCGGACCCCTTCTCGGCCCGCAAGGTCGCCAGCACCCGTTCGAGATCCTCGACTGCGACATTGGTCCAGTTGAGTCCCTCGAGCAATACGCTCGCGACCGGCGTCGCCGAATCTTCGCAGCGCTTGCGCGCCGCGGAGAGGTCCCCGGACACGAGGGCATCGATCACGCTCGTCGCGAGCTCGCGCGTTTGTTTTTCCAGGCCTCGGAAGACCCAGAGGCGTTCGAAGAAAACCGCGATGGTGATGATCGACCCGATCGCCAGGGGAACGTTCGAAAGCCACCCCATCTTGAGGAGTTCGAAGAGGTACTCGGATGTAAACATCGCGGCCGCGCTCTTTCTTTCAAAAGAAGCCCAGGGGCTCCAGTAATCCTAGACACTCCGGGCCCTACGCCTCGGGCGGCGTAGAGTATCCAACAGCACGCGAGGCTGCCGCTCTCCTGCACGACCGCTTCAAATCGGGGGACCCCGGGGCGCGTTGACACTCCCGGGCCCCTCTCTTAGCATCCGACGTTCTGGGTGCGAAATCGGAACCGTTGGCACACAGGCCGCGTCAAACCGACTCCCAGCGCTTTCCCGACGGGCCTCAAGAAGGACAGGATCAACGGGCCACGGATGAGCGAGCCGAAGAGTCGCATCCGCCATCGAAGGCACCGGCGTCGAACGATGCTCCACCTGGAGAACGTGTCGCGGGCGATGGGGACACCCGCGGGTCTCGCCGCCGCGGGCCCTGGGCACGCCCCCAGCCTGGGAATGCCCGACCCTTCAGACACCCGCAGTGCCTGGATCTCGGGCTCCCTGTCATTTGGCATTCACGCGGGCCTGATCGGGGCCCTCGCGATCTTTGCCTGGCTGAACCCCGAGGTCCTCGAAACCGTGATTCCCGTAAAGATCGTCCGCGAACTTCCTGGATCGAACGAGGAACCGGCTCCGAAGACCCTCGTGCCGCGGCGAGCCGCCGTGGCCCAGAACGTTGCTCCGCGCCAGGTGACACAGGCGGTCCGCCCCGCCGTCACCTCCGTCTCCGCCGAAACCCTGCAGATGGCCCAGGTCGACCTCCAGGCCGCGCCCACCCAACTCGACCGCCGCGCCGTGACCGCCCAACGCGTCACCGTGGGACGGGCCGTCCAGGGAGTCCAGGCCAATGTCAGCAACCTCGCCATCGCCTCGCCCGTCGCTATCCGCCCCGGTGCCATCCGCGCACCGGTGGCCGCAGCCGTGGGACCGGCGCGGGTCGACACCTCGGCGCCCAGCGCAGGAGCCCCGGCATTCAACCCGACGTCCACCCCCGTCGTGCCCCAGGCGCGCAGCGCCGCGTCGCTCTCCGACGCCCAGTTCGCCGCCGATGCTCCCAGCGGTATCGGAGTGGCCACGGAAGTCTCCGACCGCTTTCTCTCGGGCGGAGGAACGGGTGGAAGCGGAAAGGCCGTCGGCGTCGTACGCTGCGACGAAAGCGCCTTCGTGCAGCGCTACTACGCGATGATTCGAGACCGCACGATGACCCGCTGGGAAGTTCCGGACGGAACGGCCGACCGCGCGAAGGTCGTCTTGAGATTCCGACTGGACGACTCGGGGTCGGCCAGCGACGTAGCCTTCGTCGAAGCTGCCAATCCGGAACTGGGAAACAGCGCCGTGGCGGCTCTCCGCGAGGCTTCACCGTTCCCCCCTCTCAACTCCAATACGCGCTGCATCAGCGAAAATGAACTCCGCGCGATCTTTACGGTCCCGGAGGCGTGACGCCGTGCCGAGATTCTTCTTTGCCCGCGCGGGGGGACTCGCCCTCGCCCTCAACTTCTTTCTCGCCACGGGCGCAGCGGCGCGCGACGAATGCCCGATCCAGGTCTACCACTACGACGAAAACGAGGAACTCTCCGAGGGGCATAAGGACAGCGATCGCGACTGCCGCTCCGACCACGTTGTCTACTACGAATCCGGCTCCGCCGTACGTGCCGAAGAGGACAGCGACCTCAACGGGCGCATGGATGCCTGGACCCAATTTCAACCCGACGGTCGGCCCCAGCAACGGGAAGAAGACTCGACGGGCGACGGCGTGGTCGATCGATGGATTGATTTCGCGGACGGAGAACCTCGAACCCAACGCGAGGATCGCAACTCGGACGGCCAGGTGGACGCCACGGCGACCTTTCGCAACGGCACCCCGGACTCCCTCGAAGAGGACACCAACTTCGATTCGAAGACCGATCGCTGGACCACCTACCGAGACGGGAAGCCACAGCACGTCGAACAAGACCGGGACTTCGATGAACGCGTCGACCTGAAGGCCCTCTTCGATGCACAAAACGTCCTCCTCGAGGAATCCCAGGACACCACGGGCGATGGACTCCTCAATCTCCACATCCATTTTGTCGATGGAAAACGCGATCGCGTAGAAGAAGACACCCGCGCCGACCAGAAGATCGACGCGATCACCCGCTACACCGACGAAACCATCCAGTCCCGCGAGAGCGACACCAACGCCGATGGGCACTTCGATACCGTCTCCACCTTCGTAGCAGGCATCGAGCGAACGCGAACGCGCGACGAGGACGGAGACGGCATCGCTGAGATCCGCGCTCAACTCGACGACTCGGGGCAAATTACTCGAGAAGACATCGACAGCCAGGATGCGGGACGCGTCGATCGCGTTCGCCTCTACGAAGGCGGTCAGAAGGTCCGCGAAGAAGAAGATCGCGACGCCAATGGCCGCTTTGAACTCGTCACCCACTTCGAAAACGAGGAGGCCGTCCGGCGCCAGGCCGACACCACGAGCGACGGCCAACTCGACACCACCGTGATCCTGAGCGAGGGCCGCAAGACGAGACAAGAAGAGGATCGCAACGCCGACGGCCAGGTCGACGCCCTCTATCTTTTCGATGACGGGGAAACCATCGTCGAGGAACGGATTGACGCCGACTTCGATGGGCACTTCGAGAGCCGAGCCCTCTACGACAAGGGCACCCTGGCCACGCGAACCCAGGTCGCCCGGGAAGGCGACCTGCATGAGCGCCGAGAGATCTTCGAAGGGGGTCAACTCGCACGGGTGGACCTCGACGAAGATCACGACGGAAAAGTAGAAACCTCGAATTTTTACGATTCCCAGGGGAATCTGACCCGAAGCGAGAGCGACGAGAATCGCGACGGGCGCGTCGATCTCTGGATCGTGCTCGACCCGGAGTCCGGAAAGGCGCGCGTGGTCGAAACCGACACCCGGGGCGACGGAAAACCCGACCGCCGCCAGGAAAACGATGCCCAGGGAGTCACGCAACTCGTCCAGGAAGACCGCAACCAGGACCAACGCCCGGACCGCTCGGTCTTTTTCGCGGCCGGAAAACCCGATCGCTACGAGGAAGATCGGGACTTCGACGGCCGACTCGACAACCGCGGCCGCTTCGACTCCAGCGGCGAGGTCTCACTCGAGGAAAGCGATACCACCGGCGACGGCCTCTTCGACCAGCGGATTCAACTGGAGGGAGGAGTCGTCACGCGAAACGAGAGCGACACGCGGGCCGACGGGCAGTTCGACCGGGTCACCCTCTACGAGAACGGCCAACGCGTCCGGCAGGAGTCCGATACCCGGGGCGACGGCAACGTGGACTCCGTTCTCCTTTTTGCCAACGAAAAACCCACCAGCGAACAACGAGACACGACGGGCGATTCCCTCTTCGACACAACCACCGCGTTCGACGCCGACGGCCATCCCGCCCGGGAAGAGTTCGACACCAACGCGGATTCCAAGGTCGACATCGCAAAGATCTATTCCGGCGGAGTCCAGGTCCGCGAGGAAACCGACGCAGACTTCGACGGCCGCTTCGAACAGACGGACCTCTTCGAAGGCGGCGTCATCCAGGCGACCCAGATCGACCTCGACGGCACCCCCCCCGCCGACGTCACCGCCCGTTACGAAAACGGGAAAAAAATCCTTCAACGCGAAGACCGCAACACCGATGGAGCGGTCGACGTCATCACGGCCTTCGATTCCGAAGAAAGGCCCCTCAAGATCGAAGAAGACACGGATCTCGACGGTCGCCTGGATAGCGTTCGCTTCTTTGAGGCCGGGGTTCCGGTCCGTGCCGAGGCCGATCGAAACGCAGACGGGGCCGCCGACCTCTTTCTCTATTACACCGACGGCACCCTGGATCGGCAAGAGGAGGACAGCGACTTCGACGGCCGAATCGATCGCAAGAGCCAGGCCGGAGAGGGGGGGACCCAGGTCCAGGAAGCCGACACCACGGGCGACGGACGAATTGACACCTGGATCACGACGAACGCCGAGGGGCAGATCGTCAAGCGCGACGAGGACCGCAGCGGAAACGGCGTGCGTGACTTTACAGCCCTGTTTTCGAAGGGACAGGTCACCCGGATCGAACAGCGCGATCCGGAGCGCGACTGCGTCGTGCTTCGCCAATATCTGGACGGCGGGGGAAACGTCACCCGCGAGGAGAAAGACACGCGGAGCGACTGCAAGATCGACTCCTGGAACCTCTTCGAGAACGGTCGCCTCGCGCGCCAGGGAATGGATAGCCAGGGACGCGGATTCCCGGACATCCTGAGCCACATCGATGCCCAGGGACGGATCCGGCGACAAGAACTGGCTTCCGCGCGGGGGCGACCGGACAAGAAACTCTACCTGGATGTCTCCGGCGAGGTCGTCCGCCAATGCGTGGACAGCACGGGCAATGGCCGTTTCGACACCCAACTGGAAGTGCGCGGAGGAATCGTCGAGAGCGCCCTCATCGACACGACCGGAGACGGAAATCCCGACCAACGCGAAACCTACCGCAACGGCGGCCGGGTCGGCCTCGAAGCCGACACCAACGACGACCGGAGACCCGACGTGGTGCAGGTGCTGGACGGTGACACCGTCACCCAGCAGGACGAAGACACGGACTTCGACGGCCTCATCGACCGGCGCTTCCAGGGCACGACCGAGGCCACCGTGCCGGAGGGAACCCAGGCCCCCTCCGCCCTCGGAAAATTCAAATGCGGGAGCTTTGATCGCTTCTGGCGCCGCTGACCCCGGGGACCGGTTCGGTTACGTTTGGCGACACCCCATGTCGACCCCCAGCCCCCCGAACTTTCAATTCGGCCCCCTGTCCGGGGCTCTCCTCGAAGCCGGCGAACGCTGGCGCGCCCTCGACGGCACGCGGCGCCTCTTCGAAGCCGACGCTTCGCTGTTTACCAACGCTGGTGAAGATCGCTGGCTGGGCTGGATCGAGGCCAGCAACGCCTCCCGCGCCCATCTCGCGTCGTGGAACGCCCTGGCCTCGGAACTCCTTTCCGAAGGTGTCACCGACGCCGTGGTCATGGGAATGGGCGGCTCGAGCCTGTGTCCCGATGTCCTCCAGAAGACCTTCGGCCCGCGTCCCGGATACCCCCGACTCCGGGTCCTCGACTCCACGGTCCCGGGCCAGATCCGCCGGATCGAGGAGGCCATCGCCCTTCCCCGCACCCTCTTCGTCGTGCCCTCGAAATCCGGCTCGACCCTCGAACCCGAGGCGCTCGCGCGGCACTTCATGGAAACGACCGCGCGCGAACTGGGCCCGACCGACTGCGGCAGCCACTTCGTGGCCATCACCGACCCCGGCTCCGACCTCGAGGCCAACGCGCGCCGCGACGGGTTCCGCCTCATCGCACTCGGTGTTCCCGAAATCGGAGGGCGCTTTTCGGCCCTCTCGGTTTTCGGCATGCTCCCCGCCGCCCTGCTCGGACTCGACGTCACCGATTTCCTCGATCGGGCCGATGCCATGCGGGCCGCATCGCGCATCGGTCCCGCGGTCGAGTCCAACCCGGCCGTCAGCCTCGGCGTGGCCCTGGGCGAAGCGGCCCGACAGGGGCGGGACAAACTCACCCTCGTCCTCTCGCCAGGGATCGCCGCGCTGGGCAGTTGGCTCGAGCAACTCATCGCCGAATCCACGGGAAAGGCCGGTCGAGGCATCGTTCCCATCGACGGCGAGGGACTCGCCCGTCCCGAACACTACGAAAAGGACCGGATCTTCCTGCAACTGCGACTGGACTCCGAATTGGACGATGCTGAAGACCGCGCCCTCCAAGAACTCGCGACCGCGGGTCACCCGGTCATCCAGATCCACGTGGCCGAAAAGGCCGACCTCGCGGCCGAGTTCTTCCGTTTCGAGGTCGCCACAGCCGTGGCCGGCGCCGTCCTGGGAGTCAATCCCTTCGACCAACCCGACGTCGAGGCCGCCAAGAAGGCGGCGCGCGAACGCATGGGATCTGCCCGCTCCGAAGGTCGCCCTCCCCGGACCGGCTCCCCCCTTCTCGAAACCGGCGGCGTGGCCGTCTACGCCGATCCCGAACTCGCGATCCCCGAAGGCGCCGGACTCGGCGACGTCCTGGCCGCCCATTTCACAAGGCTCCGGACCGGCGACTACCTCGCCTTCAACGTGTTCCTGGACATGGACGACCGCACCGTGTCCCAACTCGAGAAACTCCGAAAGACCGCCCTGGATGCCTTGGGTGTGGCGACCACCCTGGGTTTCGGACCCCGCTTTCTCCATTCCACCGGGCAACTTCACAAGGGCGGTCCTTCCACGGGCCTCTTCGTCGTGTTGACCGCGAACGATCCCGTCGACGTCGCCATCCCCGGCCTTCCCTTCGACTTTTCCACCCTGAAGCAGGCCCAAGCCGAGGGCGACTTCCAGGTCCTTTGCGAACGCGGGCGGCGCGCCATCCGAATTCACCTCGAGGACGGCTCCTCCCGGGGTCTCGACGCCTTTGTCTCCGTGGCTCAACAAGCCATCGAGGACGCCAAACTTCAATCCAAGGGAGAATCTCCGTGACAGAAACCCCGGTTGCCTGCGCCCGGCGGGCGCTCGATTTCGTGGAGTCCGGACAAACGCTGGGCCTCGGCACAGGGCGCGCCGCCACAGCCTTTGTCGTTGAACTCGGGCGTCGCGTCGCCGACGGGTTTCGCGTTCGTGGAGTCGCGACCTCCGAGGCCACGGCAGCCGTCGCGCGCGAGTGGTCGATTCCCCTGCTCGAACTCGACGAGGCCGGTCAACTGGATGTCACGATCGACGGAGCGGACGAAGTCGACCCGCAACTCGAAATGATCAAGGGATACGGTGGAGCGCTGGTCCGAGAAAAGATCACCGCGGCCTCTTCCAAACGGCTGGTCATCCTGGTGGGACCGGAAAAAATGGTTTCTCAACTCGGAGAGCGCGGAAAACTCCCAGTGGAAGTCGTCCCCTTTGGCGTAGGCCTGTGTAGCGCCCGACTTCGCGAACTGGGTTGCGAGCCCGTACTCCGCCAGGGCGCCGACGGGCGACCCTTTCTCACGGACAACGGCAACCCCATCCTCGACTGCCGAATCGACCCCCTCCCCGACCCCGCCTCCTTGGAGAGCCAGGTCCTCGCGATCCCCGGGACGGTTGGAACGGGCCTGTTCGTGGGCATGGCGGACGTCGTGATCGTCGACCGGGAGAGCGGACCCGAGGTTCTCGAGCGCCCCCCCTCCTAGGAGCCCTGCGATCCCCGGGAGCGAATGGAATCGCCGACAGCCTCGACTTCCGCCATCACCCGGAGAAGATTCTCGCCCAGGACCTTCCGAACGGTTTCTTCGTCGTGCCCTCTCTCCAACAACCCTCGCGTCAAATTCGGCAGGTCGGAGACGTCGCCCATGTCTTCGGGCATGCTGGGCACGCCATCCCAATCGGCCCCGATTCCCACGTGGTCGGGGCCCGCCACGGCAATCGCATGATCGAAATGGTCGAGAAGTTTCCCCAGCGATGCGCGGGGCATCGGGTGCGCCGCAAAATGCGCGCGATAGGCCCGGCCCCGTCCCGCGGCGTCGTCGCCGTACTCCTGCCGGATTTGAGACAGGGCTTCTCCCCATTTTCGGTAGTAGGCCCCGGCCTCCTCGGCCACCCCCTCGTCGATATACGCGGGGT
This sequence comes from Myxococcota bacterium, assembly GCA_036228265.1. GTDB lineage: Bacteria > Myxococcota_A > UBA9160 > UBA9160 > UBA4427 > CAJXIC01. The sequence goes on from JAZAOF010000120.1 coordinate 12,818, forward strand.
AGAAGTTGATCATCACGGCACCACCGTTCTTCGCGAGGGCACGGAGCATCGCGTCGTCAAGATTTCGCCGGTGCCGGGCGACGGCCCGAACCGAGGAGTGCGATGCGATCACCGGTGCCTCGCTCACCTCCAGGACGTCCCAGAAGGTGTCGTCGGAGACGTGGGAAACATCGACCATCACTCCCAGTCGATTCATTTCGCGTACGACCTGCTCGCCGAACGCGTTGAGCCCCCCGTGACGGGGTTCGACATCCGCCCGCGTTCCCGACGAATCGGCCCATTCCGTGTGGAACGAATGCGTGAGCGTCATATAGCGGACACCCCGGCGATGGAACTCCCGGAGGTTCTCGAGATCGTTCTCGATGATGTGCCCCCCCTCCACGCCCATCAGGTTCGCCACGCGGCCCGCGGCCACGTGATCTCGAATTTCCCGAACCGTGGTCGCAAACCCCAATTCACCCGGGTTTCGATCCACCAAGCGATGCACGGCGTCGATGCGCCGACGGGCTTCCGCAAGGGCCTCGCCCGCAACGTCTTTCTGGCCGAGATAAATCGACCAGAACTGGACATCCAAGCCACCCTCTCGCATGCGGGGCAGATCCTGGTGCCCGTCGCTTCGGTCGTGGCGCTCCGCGAAATCCCACTCCGGGTTTTCGAAGCGCGGCGTGGTATCCGAGTGCGTGTCAATCACGATGGCCTCGCGGTGAAGCCGGGCGCTGCGGTCCTCGATGGCGTCGTCGACCGGATGCGGCGCAATCGCCCGATCGGCATCGCCGCATCCCAGGGCCAGGCCGAGAACGACGGCGCTCCAACCCCATCGACCCACCCCGTTCTGCGAGGGCTTCAAAGCGCCGCCCCGAGTTCCCGGACCTGCAGGCACTCGCCCAGCCTTGTCCAGCGACGTTCTTCGCCCGACGCGCCGAGAGCCTTCGCCAGGGCGCGACGCTGTCCAACGATGATCACCAAGCGACGCCCCCGGGTCATCGCCGTGTAGACGAGGTTCCGCCGGAGCATGGGCGTGTGCTGGCTATGCATCGGAAACACCACCGCCGGGTATTCCGACCCCTGGGATTTGTGAATGGTGGTCGCATACGCCAATGCGAGGGAATCGAGTTCGTCAAAGACATACTCTACCGTCCCCCGGTCGAAATCGATGGAAACCGAGCGCGTCTCGGGATCGATCGCGGAAATGAAACCGAGGTCGCCGTTGAAGACGTCCTTGTCGTAATCGTTTTCGACCTGCATCACCTTGTCGCCCAACGCAAACACCGAGCCAAAGCGTTCGACCCGATCCCCCCGGAGGCCTGCGGGGTTGAGAACGCGCTGGAGTTCCAGGTTGAGCGATTTCGCTCCCAGGGATCCGCGGTGCATCGGCGACAGGACCTGGACGTCTCGCACGGGGTCGAAATCCAGTTTCGCCGGAATCTGGCGCGACACCAGGGACACGATTCGCTCGGCTGCATTTTCGGCGTTCTCTTCTTCGACGAAGAAGAAATCGCCTCCCGGAACCGCGGCCAGATCGGGCATCTCGCCTGTGAGCACCCGGTGCGCCGCCTGGATGATCCGACTCTCCGCCGCCTGGCGGAAGATCTCGGTGAGCCGCACCACCGGCACTGCGTTCGAGTCGATCAGGTCGGCCACCACGCGCCCCGGCCCTACCGAGGGAAGTTGGGCCGGGTCTCCGATCAGTAGCAAGCCCGCTTCGGCGGGCAGAGCGCGCAGCATCCCCGAAAGAAGCCGGATGTCCACCATCGAGATCTCATCGACGATCAGCAGGTCGCACTCCACCGGGTTCTCGGGATTGCGCCCGAAGCCCCTCCGCCCCGGCTGGGCTTCGAGCAAGCGATGGAGCGTCTTCGCCGCGCTCCCGGTGGCTTCGGCAAGGCGCTTGGCCGCTCGGCCTGTGGGGGCCGCTAGTAGCGTTCGGACTTTCTTCGCGTGGAGGACCTCGAGCAACGCCTTTACGAGGGTCGTCTTGCCCACGCCCGGTCCGCCGGTAAGCACCAGCAACCGTGCATGGAGGGCTCGGTCGAGGGCGTCGCGTTGGCTCGGGGCGAGATCGAGGCCCAGCCGATCTTCCACCCAGGGCACCGCTTTTACGGAATCGATCTCGTCCCAGGGCGGCCGACCGGAGGCGATCTGCAACAACCGACGAGCGGAGTCCTCTTCGGCCCGAATCAACTCGGGAATGAAGATGCACTCGGTACCGCGAACGGGTGCCTCTTGTAGGTTGTTCGCCTTGGTCTCGCTGAAAACGGCCTCTTCGACCCCCGCGGGCTCCACCTGGAGCAACTCGACGGCTCGGGCCACGAGGTCTTCCCGTGGCAAACCGCAGTGCCCCTCGCGAACGGCGTCGTCCAGGATCTGCCACACCCCGGCCCGGGCACGCGACGGGTCGGTCTTGGCCACACCAAGGCGCTCGGCCAGGCGATCGGCCGTGGCAAAACCAATCCCCCGGATATCGCGGGCCAGCGCCCAGGGGTCGCGCCGAATCGCCTCGACCGCATCGTCGCCATACGTGCGATGGATCCGTACCGCGCGAGCCGTTCCCACGCCGTGGCTGTGCAGGAACACCATCAACTCCCGGACGCGCTTCTGATCGGTCCACGCTCGCCGGATGCGTTCAAGACGCACCTCTCCCACCCCGGGCACTTCCCGAAGCCGCGCGGGGCTTTCGTCGATGACGTCGAGCACCTCGGTGCCAAAGAGGCCGACCATGCGCTTGGCGAGTTCCGGACCAATTCCGTGGATCAAGCCCGACGCGAGATAGCGCTCGATCCCATCGGCGGTCGAGGGAGCACTGACGCGGATCGTATCGGCGCGAAACTGGGAGCCGTGACGCGGGTCATCCACCCACTTTCCCTGGGCTCGAACGAACTCCCCCGACTGAACGGGGAGGCTGTGGCCCACGACGGTGACCCGATCGTGGCTCGAACCCGAGTCGAGACGCAGAACGCAGAAACCGTTCTCCTCGTTCTGGAAGGTGACGCGCTGAATTACGCCGGACAGCCATTCGCCCTCCCCCTGGTCCCCGGACGTCTCAAAGGGCAGCCCCGCCTGTTTTCTTCCAGGAGCCTCGCTCACAGGCACTCCGGGTGGCGCCCCCGGGCGCGCGCATTGCGATAGATCGCGCGGGCCTTGGGAAGGCGCTCTCGCAGGTCGCCCATGCGCGTCTCTTCCGAAGGGTGCGTCGAAAGGAATTCCGGGGGCTTTCGGGAGGAGAGCTCCGCCATGCGCTCCCACAGCACAATCGAGGAGTCGGGGTCGAAACCGGCACGCGCCATCAGGTCGAGTCCCATGAGATCGGCTTCGCGCTCGTGGGCTCGGCTGTAGGGCATCAGGACCCCGAGTTGCGCCCCCGTCCCGAGCAGATTTACAGCCTGGCCGTAGGCGGGATCCATCCCCGAGGCCGCGGCGGCTCCCAGTCCAATCGCACTCGAAGTGGCGTAAGCGGCCGACATGCGCTCGTTGGCGTGTTCCGCCTGCACATGCGCAATCTCGTGGGCCACCACGGCCGCGAGTTGGTCCTGGGTTCGGGCGACTCGCAGCATCCCGCGATTGACACCGATTTTTCCCCCGGGCAACGCAAATGCGTTCGGAGAAAGATCATCGAAGACCACGACCTGCCACTGCAATCGCGCCGCCGGCCCAGACAACCGGGCCGTTAGCTCCCGCGTGACACAGAGCACGTAGGCGTTGATCGCAGCATCTCGATATCCCGGTTTCTTGCGCAGAATCTCCGAGAACGCCATCGCCCCCGCCTCATCGACTTCGTGGCGCGGCATGACCTTGAGCTGCGAGCGGCCGAGAGGCGATGTCGTGCAGCTGGCCACCCCGACTGCGAACACCAATATGGCCGCCATCCGCTGCCGACGAGTCTTCTGCAAAGAACGCCTCCTCTTTGGCAACAGCCGCGGATATGCTAGCAAAACGCAATGCACGGGTTCCGCAAAGCGAAACAGGAACCGCCGACTGGAACCCCGGTCGCGCTCCCCGGTTGGACCTCTCGATGAGAGCCGAACGCGCACTCGTCCTGGTTCTCTATTTCCTCTCGGGAGCCTGCGGCCTCATCTACGAGGTCGTTTGGACCCGGCAGTTGTCTCTTTCGTTCGGCATCACCGTGTTCGCAACCAGTGCCGTCTTGGCCTCCTTCATGGCGGGACTGGGCCTGGGAAGCTTCTGGGTGGCGCGCTGGATCGACCGCGTTCGGAATCCATTGCGCGTCTACGCGTGGCTCGAAGCCGGGATCGGCCTCTACGCACTCGCTGTGCCGTTGATTTTTTCGCTTCTCCAACCGCTCTACATCACCATCGCGAACGCTCTCGAGGGCCATTTTCTTCTCTTCAATTTTATCCGCGGAATGATGGCCTTCGTCGTCCTCCTGGTACCCGCGACACTCATGGGGGGGACCCTTCCGGCCATGGGCCGCTACCTCGTCGAGCGCGTGGAATCCGTTGGATGGAACGTGGGTCTGCTCTACGCGCTCAATACTGCCGGTGCGGTCAGCGGAGTTGTGCTGGCGGGCTTCGTGATGATCGGCAACCTCGGCCTCTGGCACACGACTCTCGCTGCAGCGGTCTTCAACCTCGCCATCGCCGCGGGGATACTGGTTTCGCGTCTCGGCGAACCGGCGGATGACTTCCATCCGCCCCCGGCGGAGAATCGCCGGCGGCCCGCGCGCGGCATCGCGATCCTCGCCGGCACCGTTTTTGCCGTCTCGGGCTTCGCAGCGATGGCGTACGAGGTCATCTGGTCCCGGGTACTCGTCATGTACCTCTACAACAGCACCTACGCGTTTAGCACGATGCTCGCCGTCTTCCTCCTGGGAATTGCCGTCGGCGATGCCCTCCTGATGCGTTACTACGACCGCATCCGGCAACCGATCTTCTGGCTTGGGACGGTCCAAATCGCAATCGCGATCTCGGTCGTGGTCGCGGCCCAGACCTTCGGCGGGATGGCTGAAATCGGCACCGAGAACCAGGGAAGCTTTTTCGGTGCCATCGGCATGATGGCGTTGCGGTCGGGTTCCATTCTCTTCCCCACCGCTCTCCTGCTGGGAATGACCTTCCCCCTGGTGGCCCGAGTGGTGTGCGGCGAACTCGAAAGCGTCGGTCGCGACCTGGGAAACATCTACGGCGCCAACACCCTGGGCGGGGTGTTTGGCTCACTCGCCGGGGGCTTCGTCCTGATTCCACTCTTTGGGCTCCGGGGTACCCTGATCTTCCTGATCGTCGTGAACGCGACACTCGCGGCGAGCTGCTGGTGGGTCGCGACCCGGGGCATGACGCGCGCAATGCTGGCCACCGCTGCCGTCCTCATCGCCGGAGCCCCCGTCTACCTGATTTCGCCGACGCTTTTCTTCGACGCCCTGGAGCGCGACGGACTTCGGCTCCTCTTTTACCTCGAAGGCGTCACGGACACCACGGGCGTCTGGCAGGGAAAGGACGGCAGCCGAATCGTCACCTACGGGGACATGCGAGGGACGGCGGGGACGGGCAGCAACTACGTGAACCGCGTCCAGGGGCACATGGCCCACCTGCTCCATCCGGATCCGAAGGTCTCGCTGCAGATCGGCTTCGGTGTGGGCAACACCCTCGCCTCCGCGGCACTGCACCCGGAAGTGGAAGTCCTTCAGTGCGCCGAACTCAGCCCCCACGTGCACGAAACAGCGCCCTACTTCTGGACCAATGACAACGTGCTCAAGGATCCCAAGGTGGAGATCGTCGTCGAGGATGGCCGCAACTACCTGCTTCGAACCGACACGATGTTCGATGTGATCACTCTCGAACCGCCGGACATCTTCACGGCATCGGTCATCAACCTCTACACCGAGGAGTTCTATCGGCTGGCCTACGATCACCTCACCGAAGACGGGGTGCTCTCCCAGTGGATCCCCGCTTCCCAGGTCAGCCAGGAGAACCTGAAGCGACTGACGCGTTCCATGCAGAACGTATTTCCCCATACCTCCTTCTGGCGACAAGGAACGGCCCTCGGGGCGTCGGTCCTCTTGATCGGAACGAAACAACCTCTCCAGATCGACCTCGAAAACCTGGAACGCCGGATGCAAACGGAGCCGATCGCGGGCGACCTCCAATCGCTCGGCATCACCGGCCCCGAGAAGTTGTTCGAGATGTTCATCATGTCCCCCGAGAGCTTGAGGGCGTGGACCGGGGACGGTCCGTCCGTCGTGGACGACCACACCGTGATTGACTTCACCGCACCCAAGAAAGCCTACACGGGCTACGGGTTGGGCATGCTCAACTACATGGGACTGACGGGACCGGAATCCACCGCCGAAGAATCCAAGGCGAATCTCTTCGCCTTGATGAGCCTGTACCGGGACCGCAAGGAGCCGATCGCCCCGTGGATCGCAAAGCCGGAAAAACCATGACGAGCCGACGAATCCCCTTCTCGGGAAGCGGACTCGACCGCGCCCACGTCGAACGCCGCGATCCCCAATGGCTGAACGCCCAACGGGAGGATGAGCGCAGCCGGTTTCTCCCGGTGTGGAATCTCGAAATGCTGGTGCGAACGGAAGAACCGCGGAAACTCGCCTGGGCGAGGGCGCCCCTGGCCCGCAGCGCCAGCCCGGAATCCCCGCCGATCCTGCTCGGACTCAACGAAGGCGTCGCGCACTTCGCGGTGGACATCTCCAACCTCGTCGACCCGGTGAAGGAACTCGAACTGGGCGACGACGCGGCGTTCGAGGATCTTCGCGCCATGGGCTCGCTGATTTCGTCGGGCGAAGCGGCGATCGCAGCCCAGGCCCGGGGCCTGGTCGAATGGCACAGCCGTTCGGGCTACTGCGCGGCCTGCGGAAGCAAGACGATCCCTGAACAGGGAGGGAGTTTGCGGCGCTGCCCGGATTGCGCGATCGAACACTTCCCGCGAACCGATCCGGTCGTCATCGCCGCCGTCGTGCGCGGCGAAAACTGCCTTCTCGGACGCAGCCACGGCTGGCCCGAAGCGATGTACTCGGCCCTGGCGGGCTTCGTCGAACCGGGGGAAAACCTCGAAGAAGCGTTACGCCGGGAAGTACAGGAAGAAGCCGGAATCCGGGTGGGGGCGGTGCACTACGTGGCATCGCAACCCTGGCCGTTTCCGTGCTCCCTGATGATCGGCTGTCTCGCCGAGGCCGAGAGCGACGAGATCGTCGTCGACGAAGCCGAACTCGAAGCCGCCCGGTGGTTCACCCGGGAGGAGGTGCGGGCTGCACTGGAGGCCCCCACCGACCGCCTGATCCTGCCCCCGCCGGTGGCCATCGCGCATCACCTCGTGCGCCAATGGGCACTTGGGGAAGACGAGACAACGCCTAAAGCGACGCGATCGCCCTCTTCCTGACGGACGGCCCCTAGTGAAGAGCCGGCGGATCGTTTTCGTCGATGTCCGCAACTCCAAATTCGAGTTCGCCCCGTGCCTCTTCGTCCAGGCGCAGCCGAACCTGCAGGGTCCCGTGGTCCAACCGGGCTTCGAGCGACCCGGGGTCCACGCAACGCGGCAATCGAAGGTCCCGGGCGAATTCGCCGGGAATCCTCTCCTGGCGAAAATACGCCGTGCGCTCCTGGCGCGTCGGCGCCCTTCTTCGGAACTCGATGCGGAGATGATCCTTCGAAATGCGAAGGAACACGTCTTCTTCCGCGACACCGGGCAGATCCGACTCCACCACGAGGTGTCCCTGGGCTTCGTAGATATCGGCTCGCGTCAGCATCTCATGTCCTCCAATCTGGGGGTTCGCTTCATACTCCGTAAGACACCGCAAGCCGCGTGCCAGAAAGGCTTTTTGCGTGAAATATTCGTGAAGCCCTCTCTACGGGCTTGCGGCAGACCCCATCGAAGAATGCGGTGGCGCGAATCCGACGAAGCCGTCCCATTACGTACACGCCGAGAC
>JAZAOF010000121.1:0-9388 GCA_036228265.1 Myxococcota bacterium
CGTGCCGCGTGCCGTTAATGTCGGGGACCCGGCCCGGGCTATAATTGGGGATGCCGCCGACCTCCCTGAACTCAACGCGGCCGGGATCGACGAGGCCCCCACGGTCGTCGTCACGACCCACGACGACGACCTGAATGTCTACCTCGCCTTGTACTGCCGTCGCCTCCGCCCGGACATCCAGATCCTGTCGCGCTGTACCTACGAAAGAAATGTCTCAAAGCTCCATCGCGCCGGCGCAGACATCGTCATGTCCTACGCCTCGATGGGGGCCGACATGGTCATGAATCTCCTACACCATGGATCGATTCTCGTGGTCGCAGCCGGCCTCGACGTATTCCGCCGGCGGGTCCCCGGTGCCCTCCAGGGAAGTACGATTCTCGAATCGGGGGTTCGCGAGAAAACCGGCTGCAGCATCATCGCTCTCGAATCCAACGGCGAAATGCGCGTTGGCCCCGAGCCCAACGATGTCCTGGACAGCGATACCGACATGCTCCTCATCGGGAGCATCGAGTCCGAGCAGGCCTTTCTCGACCTCTACGGGGATTCCTAGGCCAGAACTCCGGGGCGAACTGCGCCCCCCTAGAGCCTCTCGATAATGGTGGCCGTGCCCATCCCTCCGCCGGTGCACATGGCGATCAGGGCAGTGGAAAGGTCCCGCCGTTCGAGTTCGTCGAGAACCGTCTGGATCAACATGGGGCCCGTACCGCCGATCGGGTGTCCGAGGGCGATCGCGCCTCCATTGACGTTCAACTTCTCCGACTCCACGCCCGAATCCTTCATGAATTTCAGGACCACGGAGGCAAAGGCTTCGTTGACCTCAAAAAGATCGATGTCGTCCCAGGTCATCTTGGCCCGGGCGAGACATTGCTCCGCAGCGGGCCCCGGGGCCGTCAGCATGATCACCGGTTCCGTTCCCGCCGTCGCGGTCATGACCATCTTGGCCCGCGGCTGCATGCCGTGGGCTTTCGCATAGTCCGGTGAAGCCAGCAGAATGGCACTGGCGCCGTCAACGACCCCCGACGAATTTCCCGCATGGTGGACGTGTTCGACTTGGTCGATTTCGGGATAGACGTCCTTGCAGAGTTCGTCAAACGTCTTCGGGTAGCCCTCCACCGTCGCGCTGCCCATCTTCTCGAAGGAAGCGGGCAGCTGCGCCAGGCTGTCGAGGGTCGTTCCCGGGCGCGGATGCTCATCGCGGTCGAGCGCCAGGCTACCGTCCTCGTTGTAGATCGGTACGACGCTTCGCTCGAACCGCCCCTCGGCGATCGCCTCCGCCGCTCGCTGCTGGCTCTGGACAGCGTAGCCGTCGCAATCCTCGCGGGAAAATCCCTCGAGAGTCGCGATCAGATCCGCCGAGATTCCCTGGGGACCCATCGGATGACGTTCGAAAAGATGCTCGTTGTTCGCGTGAAAACCCTTGGCGTGTATCGGCACGTAGCGCGACATGGACTCGACCCCACCGCCAACGACAAGATCCTGCTGGTTCGCCATGATCCCCATCGCGGCGAAGGTCACCGCCTGCTGCCCGGATCCGCAAAACCGGTGAAGCGTTACACCCGATGCGCTGTTGGGCCATCCGGCGTCCAGGGACGACATCCGCGCAATGTCATGGGCATGGTCGCCAGAGCCGGCTCCGCAACCGAGCACGACATCGTCGATATCGGCGGGATCAAAACCCACGCGCTCCTGCAGAGCGACCAGGACCTGCGCCATGTTGCGCTGCGGGTGGAGGTGGGCCATTCCGCCCTTGTCCTTCTTTCCGCGCCCGCGTGGCGAACGAACTCCATCGATGATCCATGCATCCGGCATGCTGCATTCTCCTCGCCGTCTCAAGGTTTTGGGGGGCGTGTCGGACCTCCACGATAACACGCCCGCTTCCGCTCCCGACCGTTGCCCTTCCCCGGGGACACATCCCGAGCCGCGTCAGTTATGATCCACGGTTCCCGGGAATTCCCCTTTCCAGCCGACCATCGAGGTATCGACCGTGTCCTACACCTGCTTTGATCTCGACATCGAGAGCCACGTGGCTCACCTGCAGTTCAAGCGCCCGGAATCGTTCAACAGCATGAACCGCGAGTTCTGGACCGAATTTCCGGAAGCGGTGAATGCACTCGACGCCAGCGGCGAGGCCCGGGCCCTCGTGATTTCATCGACGGGCAAGCATTTCTGCTCGGGCATGGACCTCTCGGTCTTCACATCCGGGGGGGGCGGTTCTCCTGAGGCCAGTGGCGCCCACGCTCGCGGGGCCACGCGAACCCATGTTCTGGAACTGCAGGAAACGATGAACTGCCTGGAACGGGCACGGATGCCCGTACTCGCCGCCGTCCAGGGGGGCTGCATTGGTGGGGGGGTCGATCTGATCTCCGCCTGCGATTCACGCTACGCCAGCGCGGACGCCTTCTTCTGTATCCAGGAGATCAACATCGGGATTACCGCCGATGTCGGAACTCTTCAGCGACTTCCCCACCTGATCCCTTCGGGCATGGTGCGCGAGCTCGCCTATACCGGTCGCCGGCTTCCCGCCGAGCGGGCCCTCGAGATCGGCCTCGTCAACGAGATCTGGCCAGACCCGGAAACCCTGATCGAGGGCGTAATGGCGATCGCGCGCGAAATTGCGAGCAAGTCCCCTCTCGCGGTCTGGGGTTCCAAGGAGATGCTGCTCCACGCCCGCGACCACAGTGTTGCCGAGGGCCTCGAACACATCGCCACCTGGAATGCTGGAATGATGCAGCCCACCGAAATGGCCGAAGCCTTCCAGGCCAAGGCCGAGAAGCGAGACCCGGTCTACTCCAACCTACCGGCGCGCCGCAAGGGACTCTGAGGCGTTCTACCGTGACCCGAAAAGATAGATCGGCCCAGGAATCGCCTCTCCGCATCGCCGTGATCGGTGCGGGGGCGTCGGGAATTCTCTGCGGAATCAAGCTCCTCGAAGCCGGTCTCGACAACCTCGTCATCTTCGAAAAAGCCGATCGTCCCGGCGGCACGTGGCGAGAGAACCGATACCCCGGACTCTCCTGCGACGTCCCTTCCCACGTGTACCGCTATTCCTTCGAGCCCAACGCCGAATGGTCGCGGCTTTTCTCGCCGGGTCCCGAGATCCAGTCGTACCTCGAAAGGACCGTGGAAAAGTACGGGATTGACCGAGTCATTCGCTTTGGCGAGGAGGTGACGCGCTGCGAATTCGATGGCACCCGGTGGCAACTGGAGACCGCAACCGGCCTTCGAGACACCGCCGACGTGGTGATCAGTGCAACAGGCGTACTGCACCATCCCCGCACCCCCGAGATCGAAGGGCTCGACCGCTTCGCGGGACACGTCTTTCACAGTGCTCGCTGGGACGACGACGCCCCTCTCGATGGCCAGCGCGTCGGCATCGTGGGCAACGGTTCTACCGGAGTGCAGATTGTCACCGCCCTGGCCGAACGCACCTCTCGCCTTTCGCTCTTCCAGCGAACCGCCCAGTGGATCCTGCCCCAGGAAAACCCCTTCTACAGCGAGGCGGACAAGGAAAATTTCCGGAGCCACCCGGACGTTCTCGAGCATTTGTACACCGAGTTCAACAAGAGCTTCATCACCAACTTCTCACACGCCGTAGTCGACGCGGAATCCGATGCCATCAAGATGGTCGAAGAAGGCTGCCGCGCACATCTCGAGGAAAAGGTGACCGACCCCGAACTTCGGCAGCGACTCACTCCAAACTACAGGGCTGGCTGCAAACGCCTGATCGTCGCTGGAGGGTTCTATGAAGCCCTGGGACAATCTCATGTCGAACTCGTCACCGAGGCGATCGAACGCGTCGAACCGGGCGGCGTGCGCACCCGGGACGGTCGACTCCACCCTCTCGATGTGCTGGTGCTGGCCACGGGCTTCCAGACCCACCAGTTCATGCGCCCAATGCAGGTGACCGGCCGCGGGGGCAAGAAACTCGACGATGTCTGGGCGGAATCGAATCGTTCCTACCTTTCGATCTCGGTCCCTGACTTCCCCAATTTCTTCATGCTGATTGGGCCCTACAGCCCGGTCGGAAATTTTTCCCTGATTGGCGTGGCGGAAATCCAATTCCAGTACGTGATGCAGCTGATCGACCTGCTTCGCGAAGGAAAGGCTCGCCACGTCTCCGCTAACGCGGACGCCACCGACCGCTTTTTTGGCGAGATGGTCGAGGCCACGAAGAGCACCATCTGGGCCACCGGGTGCCAGAGTTGGTATATCGACAAGAGCGGCGTTCCAGCCAGTTGGCCGTGGACCTACGAGCACTTCGAGGACCTCATGGCCCGGCCGAATCTCGACGATTTCGATCTCGTCGGCTGAAGCCTTCTAGGGAATCGCATTCGCGGGCCAACCCGCTTTGTAATGATCCCGCAGGACAAAAAAGGCCTGTTTTTTTTCGCCCTCTTCCGAAACCAGTCCCTTGCGGTTCCAATAGTCCTGCACGCCCTGGTACATGCGTAGAGGGGCTCGGAAATCCTTCAGAATCCAGGGACTCAAGCCACGCAACTGGGGTTGCCTCGCGAGCATGGCCAACTGTTTCTCGTACACAAGGGCCTGGTACTCCTCGCTGTAGACCGCGAGGTCCGCTGCAGGCGCATGCATTCCGTATTTCGCTCCGGCCCCCAGTTCGCTGACGATGAGCGGCTTGCCTCCGGGCGTGCGGATCTCGATGTCTTCCATTCCGTCGAGCATCACCTGGCGCATATGGTGGGACGACCAGGGCAGAACCAACGCCAGCGCCCCGGAGTAGTACCAGCCGAAATATTGGTTCAATGCGGTCACGTCGACCATCTCGGCGAGGGGGTCCTGGACGTCGAAGATCCAGTTCGAGGTCGGCCAACCGGCGACCGCGGGCAGGTAACCGCCCAGCAGAAACCCCTGGAGAGCGTCAGTCCCTGTCAGCAACGCAGCGGTAACGAGACGGGTCGGATCTTCGCGACGCACGAGGTCGGCAAGATCTTGAAGAAAGGCATTTCGCGCATCGCCCTCGGGAGTTTCATTGGCCAGGCTCCATAGGATGACGCTGGCCCGGTTGCGGTCTCGCTCGATGAGTTCCGTCATCTGGCGCCGGGCCCGCAAGAGCGTCCGCGAACTCTCGAAATCCACCGCCCAGTAGACCGGGATCTCCTCCCACACCAGGAGGCCCAGGCGGTCCGCCACCCGGGGCATGAACTCGTCGTGCGGATAGTGGGCCAGGCGGACGAAGTTCGCGTCGAGCTCCTTGGCCCAGCCCAGGACCGTCTCGGCGTGTTCCTCGGAATGGATTCGCCCCCCTCCCGTTGGCCTTTCTTCGTGGATCGAGATCCCGCGCAGAAAAACGGGGCTTCCGTTGAGGAGAATCTCACCCTTGGAGACCGAAACGGTTCGAAATCCGATGCGATCACGAACCGTGTCCGCACCCGCGGAAATCTCCACGTCATAGAGCTTCGGGTTGTCGGGGGACCAACGCTCGGGAGAGGCCTCGATCTCGACTCTCGCCCGGCCGTCCGCACCGAGCGCGAACTTCCGTTCGATGCCCAGTTCCGGGATCGACACTGCAACGAAGGCTCCCGGGGCGAGCCCCTCTGGCTCGACCCAGCCCTCCACGCGCGACCCGTCCGCTCCCAGTCCCAGCTGCCAGCTTCGAACATGGGTCTCCGGTACACGGAGAACCGATACCTCGCGCGTCAGTCCTCCATAATTGTGCCAGTCGGTCATCGGGGTGGGCACGTCGTCGTCGGCACGCCGATTATCCACCTTCACCACCAGCAGGTTCTCCCCTGCATCCAGGTCGTCGGTGACATCAAAATTGAAGGGGGTGAACCCTCCCTCGTGCTCGCCCAGGAGCAAGCCATTCAGAAAAACCGAGGCCCGGTAGTTGGCCGCACCGAAGTGGAGAAAAACGCGCTCATCCGGGCGGGGTTGCCATTCGAAGGTCGTCTTGTACCAGACGGCTCCCTGGTAGAACACCAGGCGGGGGTCCTGGGTATTCCAGTCACCGGGGACTCGCAGAACGAGGCCGTTCTCGAAAGAAAACTCCGCCAGGTCACTCGGTGTTTCCGGTTCCACGGCACGGGCCGCCAACCCTCCCAGGTCGCCCCGATCGTACGGGTCGATGACAGCCGGCCAGTTTCCCGACAGGGAAACCCGTTCGCGCCCACGAGCGTTCTGAAGAAGAGGTTCCGGCGGTCGAGCCGCATTTCGGGCGACCGAGCGCATGTGGTCGACAACGGCGCGGGTTTCCTGGGGCCAATCGCCAAACCAGGCGTAGAACGTAATGGCCAGGAAAAAACTCCCAACCGCAAAGAGACCCACGCTCAAGACATTCCAGAACTTTCGCACGAGGCTTCCTCCCGCAGAAGGGTGAAGTCAATCCGAGCCCCTCGCCAACACTAGCAGCCGGCAGCAGGCGAATCGGAAACCGGAACGGCCGAAGTCGACTCGCTCCGCTACTGCATTGCGCCGGGCGAGACGAAGTGGGTCAACCGAGCGATTTCGTGGTGAACGCTGGAGAAGTTCAGCCCGTCGACCTCGAAGACCGCTAGAGCGGTCGTCGCGAATCCCCGGGCAAGAGCGGCCTGGGCGCCCGTCGACCCCGCTCCCCGGCCAGCGAGTTCGTTGGCGAGATCTTCGAGCCCCGGGTTGTGCGCCACGACGAGAACGCTCCGGGCATTCCCGGCGGCGGCGACGCGGGCGAGGAGTGTTCCGGGAGCGGCAAGATAGAATTCTTCCGGAAACTCGAGCCCCGGAGCATTCGCGAAACCCTCGCCCAGGCACTCAAGGGTCTCACGGGCTCGCCGAGCAGGCGAACAGAAGATCCGCTCCGGCGCGAAGCCCCGGTTCCGCAGGTGCCCCCCCATGTCGACGGCCGCTTTGCGGCCATGCGCACTCAGCGGACGGTCGAAATCTCGCGCATCGGAAGCTCCGTGTGCGGCGTTCGCGTGCCTCAAGAGCGCCAACTGGAGCATGAAGCGAATTCTCCCACCCCAAATGCGCACTCACATCGGGGACCGAGTCAACGCTAGCATGATCGCTTTCCCACGCGGAGGACAGGCCGTGTTCTGCGAGGCCACGAGACACCTGACAAAAGTGGAACCCCGGCTCGGATTGGTCATCCGCGAGGTCGGACCCCACCGAATCGTTCCCGGCCGCAGTCGCTATGCGGCGCTATGTCGCTCGATCGTCGGCCAGCAACTTTCGACCAAGGCCGCCAACACGATCCACGCACGCTTCAAGAGCGCGTGCGGTGGATGGGTCACTCCAGCCCGGGTATCCGCCCTGTCGGATTCCGAACTCCGCAGCGCAGGATTTTCTCGCTCGAAAATCGCCAGCGTGCGCGATCTGACTCAAGCGGTCGAAGACGGCGACCTTCGGCTCGACCGCCTCGGCAAACTCGACAACGAGGCCGTCGCCGCGGAACTTCTTCCGATTCGCGGAATCGGCCCTTGGTCCGTCGACATGTTTCTCATGTTCGTCCTGGCGAGACCGGACATTCTGCCCGTCGGGGACCTCGGCATCCAGAATGCCCTCGCCCGCTTGCACCGCCTCCGCGAGCGACCCGACCCCGAACACATGATCTCCCTCACCCAAGCCTGGAAGCCTTACCGCAGCTTGGGCAGTTGGTACCTCTGGCGCGGACTCGAAACCGATCTCCTTTAGATCGGAAGCCAGAAACAAATCGGTGGCTTCCCGTCGATGTCCCGTCTCCGATTCTCTCGGAAATGGACCTCGGGTCAGAGTTGCAGCGGCAACGACACAGGTCCGCGAAGCAGCATCGATCGCCGCCACGCCGGAGGGTCCGTCGGTCCGCTGAATTTCGGAAAACGGCGGAGCAGCGCGCCAAGGGCAATTTCTGTCTCGAGCTTGGCGAGTTGGGCACCCAGGCAAAAATGCGCCCCGTGGCCCAACGCGAGATGTGCGTTCGGATCGCGCCCCAGGTCGAGACGATCCGGGTCATTGAAATGCCGAGGATCGCGATTGCCCCCCGCCAGGAGGACACCAATAATCTGGCCCTTCTGAAAGACCTGCCCCCCCAGTTCGAAATCTTCTACCACAGCGCGGTCGGTGAGTTGGATCGGACTTTCAAACCTCAAGAATTCGTTGACCGCCGTGGGCATGAGTGAAGGATCCTCCTGCAACCGCTCTCGCTGATCGGGATGGCGGAGAAGCGTCACCACCGCGTTCCCGATCAGGTTGGCCGTGGTTTCGTGACCGGCGGCGAGTATCAGGACGCACAGTGCCAGCAGGTCTTCTTCGTCGAGGCGACAACCCTCTTCTTCAGCCTGGATCATGGCGGAGATCAAGTCGTCCCGCGGTTCCGCACGCCGCTCGACGAGGATCGGGCGAAAATACGCGTAGAGTTCGCGGGTCGCACGCCGCATGGACTCGGCGCCGTCGCGCCCCTGAAGGGGGTCGAGAATTTGCACGAGCTGAGAGGTCCAGTGGTGGAACTGCGCACGGTCCTCGACCGGAACTCCGAGGAGTTCAGCAATGGCCGTCACTGGAAAGGGGTAGGCAAAGTCATGGACGAGTTCCATCTCCCCCGAAGAGGCTGCCGCGTCCAGGAGATCGTCGGCCATGGCTTCGAGGCGGGGGCGCAGCGCGGCCACCCGGCGCGGTGTGAACGCCCGGCTCACGAGGCCCCTCAGTCTGCGGTGGTCGGCTCCCTCCAGCGAAAGAAGGCTGCGCCCCAGGAAGCTGCGAAATTCGGGCTGATTGCGATTGAACCAGAGAACGACCTTCATGATTGCTGCGTCTCGGCGATCCGAGCTGGTCTGCGGCCCCGCGAGCACCGCCAGGCAGTCTTCGTAACGCGTCACAAAATGGGCACCGAACAGCCGGCTGTAGAAGACCGGGGAGTTCTCCCGAAGCCGACTCCAGGTGGCATAGGGGTCGTCGCGGTGCTCGGGCAGGAACGGATTCAGGGGGCCCATCGCGGGGGAGAGAGCGCGCATGAGTCGCTCGTTGCCGGCAGCACGCTGCATGAACTTGAGCATCAAACCCTCCCGGGTTTCGAGATGGCCTGGAGACTCCGCCAAGGATAGCACCCGCCCAGTTGCATCGGCTTCGCCCCGCCCGGGGATCTACTCACGACTGCAAGATCGGCACACACTCCGATCGTGCCCCTCCTCCACGGCCTGCGATACACTTGTGTTGGCGGTTATCGTAAAACGTTGCGGATGTTCTCGATGCTGAATGGACCTGCTTTTCGCTCGCTTGTAGTTGTGCTGGGGATGTCGACACTGGCGGAAGTCGCACTGGGGCAGTCCGCCGAGATCGATCCGGTCGCGATCGCCCTCGACCACCTTCGCGTCGATTCCCTGAAACGCAGTGCATCCGATGTCGATGACACGACGATTGAGCCGCGCGACGTGAGCACCACCCAACGCGGCCAGGTCACCTCGGTATGGGTGCGGCA
>JAZAOF010000122.1:0-5980 GCA_036228265.1 Myxococcota bacterium
CGAAGCCCGAAGCGGCGGGAGACCCCGCGCATCATGCACCCCGCCCTGCGGAACTCCGCCTCCGCAGCACCGCGCCGGCGAAGAGGCCCGCGGCGGCCAGCAGGCCGATGGCGAGCCCTGTGCCGAGGGGCGAGAGGGCGGGCACCAGCGCTTCGGCGTTATTGGGATCGCTGCCCGCAGCGACTTCGTCGCCGTCATCGATACCATCGTAATCGGTATCCGGGTTGAGGGGGTCGCTGCCGGTATCGCTCGCGTCTACAAAGGTCCCGGTGTTGGTCTCAACCGCATCCGCCAGGCCGTCGCCATCGTCGTCGGCGTCCGTATTGTTCGCCACCCCGTCGCCATCGGTATCCAGGAAGCAGCTGGCGGTACAGTTGTCGCTGCCGCCTCCTGAGACGAGATTGCCGTCGTCGCACTCTTCCGAGTATTCCACTGCGCCGTCGCCGCAAGTCGCCAGGTCGCAGGCGTCGCCGAAGCCGTCGCCATCCACGTCCGCCTGGTCGATGTTGGCTTCGTTCGGGCAGTTGTCGAAGGGATCTGCGAGACCATCACCGTCCGTATCCGCCGCGGCGACGATCGCCAGGTGGGGCGCGCAGATCAGCCCCGCCGCGCAATCGGCATTCGTGAGGCACGAGCCCTGGCGGCGAAGGCACGTCCCCTCGGCCCCGCACTGATCACCGGCCTCGCAATCGGCGTCCGAGCCACACTCGGTTCCCTGGTCATCGACGCAGGTCCCGGAACTGAAGACCGCCTCGCCCCCGCCACTCCCCTGGTCGCGAAGCGGAGCGAACACGCTCTGGATATCCGCCTCGGTGTCCGTACACACCGCGGGCTCCGTGCAATCCGCCTGGCTCATGCAGAGTCCCTGATCCTCGTGACAGCTGCCGGGGCCGCCCTGGCCGAAGAATGGAACGCAGAACTCGTTCGCGCCGCATCCCCAGCAGGGATCGGGACCCCAACTCGGGCAGGTGCAATCGGTCTCCAGGTCGGCGATGCAGGCACCCGGCGGCACAAAGCAGGTCCCGCCCGTACATTCGCCGTCGGTCGCACACGCGTTCCCGTTGGTGGTGCAGATCCCGGAACTCGCCGCCGCAACCGAGGCGGAGCACTCTTCGCAGGAAAGCCCGGGCACCCGCCGCTTTCCCTTGTTCTTGCCCAGGAGCTTTGCCTCACTCACATTGAACACCTGCTTCACCAGGTCCGTGGTGTCGCCATCCTGGTTCAGGTCCGTGTCCCCCTGCTGCGCTTCCGAGGTGATGAAGGTCACCGTGCCACCCTCCACCCGGTAGGGGATGCGCGGATCGCAGGCCTCCACTGGACACGGAATCACGGCGCTCTCGGTATAGATGAACTGACCGGAGTCGAGATCGAAGACGTTGAGCACGTCGTCCTCGGAGTCGCCGTCTTCGTTGAGATCTTCGCCGCCCTGGGACGCCTCCCGGGTGCGGAAGGCGACAATCTGTTCGCCGAGCACGAACTCCTCCACCGCGAGCCCGGGGAGTTCCGAAAGTTCGGCGAGGACCCCATCCTGCAACTGGAAGAACCGAATTACGCGGTCCTTCTCGTCTCCGTCGTCATTGAGGTCCTGGTCAGCGACCGCTTCGGAGCGGGTGAAGACTAGCGTCTTGCCCACCACCACCAGGCTGTCGGCCTCCTCCTTGGCGTTGAGCCAGGTCTTCGCGACGCGGTCGTAGGCCTGCGCCACCGTGCCCCCCGAATCCGGATTCACCACCAGGGCGCCGACCAGATCCTCGGAGAGCGAGATGGCCGTGGCATCGCGGCCCAGATCCTCGACACCCAGGTCCGGTGTGTAGAGGTGAACCGTATTGACGGAGGGATCGATGATGGAAATCGGCGTGATGGTGACCTGACCGTTCCCGGCGTTTACCCCGGAGGCATGATCGGGGTCGGCGCCATCGTTATAGGAACCAGCGCCACCGCCGGAGCCCCAATCCGAGTGCCCGCAGCCCCCGCCACCGCCGCTGAAGCCACCGCCTCCTCCACCCGATCCGTGAACCCAACCGCTGACACCTCCACCGCCGCCGCCGCCCCCAAAGCCACCATCGTTAGCGGTGTTGAACCCGGCTCCGCCAAGCTCGCCGGTATACCAGGCGCCTCCGCCCAGGCCTCCTCCATCGCCATCATCACCCACTCCATAGATCCCACCGCCGCCGCCGGCACCGAAACCGGTGCCCCCACCACCGCCGTAATTGATAGTGCCCGCGTGCCCCTGGGTGCAGTCGCCACCACCGACCGCGCTGGAGCCAGATTGCGTCCACAGCCCCGGTAAGCCAGGCACCTGGTTTCCGCAGCAGTCACCCGCACCACCGCCACCGCCACCGGCGATGATGGACGAGCTATTCCACATCACGAAGCTGCCGCCACCTCCGCCGTTTCCGGCCGGCGGGCTTTGTCCAACCAAGACCTCGAGGGTGTCCCCAGCCTCGAGTGAAACCGTTCCCTGCACGCGTGCTCCGAGTCCCCCAGCCGTCGATACACTGCCGCCCTGCGCACCGCGCGCCTCGATGGTGTAGGTCCCCGCAAACGGGACCGTCCACTCCTGGATACCTCCCGCCAGCGTGACCGCTCCGTCGAGACCCGTCCCCTCGTAGGCGCTGTTGCATTGCACCTGGGAGGGGCCGGTTCGTCCCGTCTGGCCGCAGGTCGTGAAGCTGAGCGGGGGGAGGGCCTCGGCCTCGAACTCTGCTGCGCAAGGGCCCGCGGCCCCGGGGCGAAGAAATGCGGCCGCCCCCGCATGGACCGCCACCTCTCCGGCGGGGCAGAGCCACGTCAGCGTTTCTGACGCGGTATCGAACGCGGCGAGCAGGGTGTCCTCGAGGTCGCCGTCGCCGGAGAAATCCGCGCTGAGATCACTCTCGTCCGGGCCGCGGAGGATGATCCCGTACCAGGACCACCCCCATGGGTCCCCCAGGTTGGTCGCCTGGGACGGGAACGCCACGAAACGGCCGTCGGCTGATAAAGTGGGGTGCTCCGAGTTGCCATCGCTCTGCGCCCCGCCAGTGGCCACGCTCACGCGTTCGGTCGCACCGGTAAGGGTGTCATGAACGAAACTGTCGCGGAGACCGTTCGTGTCGGCCGCAACCAGGTTGTCAGAATTCGAATCGAACCCCACGAAGCGGCCGTCGGCCGAGAGCGAAGCCCCCCACTCCACATCAACTCCCCAGTCGGCCTGGGATCCGTCCGAGGCAACGCTCACCCGCTCCGTCTCTCCACTCTCACGGTCGTGGATGAAAAAGTCGCCCCAGCCGTTGGTATCCCCCGCCACCAGATTATTCGAATTCGAAAAAAACGAGACGAAGCGGCCGTCAGCAGATGTCGCCGCCCAGTGATGTTGATACCAATTCCCCTCTTCACCCCCGGAAGAAACACTCACGCGCTCCGTCTCACCCGTCGTTTGGTCGTACACAAAGATGTCGCTTTGCTCGTTGGTGTCGTTCGGCACGAGGGTGTCCGCCTCCGACGTGAACACCACGAACTGGCCGTCGGCCGAAGGCGTTGGCCATTGCGCTTCGCCAGCTGAGAGTCCATCTGCGAACTTCTGGCTCACCAGTTCGGTCGAGCCGTCGACAAGATCCCGGATGAAGACATCGGGGGGAAGGCTTCCGCCGCCCGACGAAACGAGATTGGTTGCCGCGGAAGAAAAGGTGACGAACCGGCCGTCAGCACTCACCGCGGCATCGACTGAATATCCATCCGCCTGGGGAACTTCTGCGCAACTCCCGCCCTCTCCGCAATCGGAATCGTTGGTGCAATTTGCTCCCGCGTCCGGGCCCGAAGCGCAGGTGCCTGGACCAAGGGGCACGCTCACCTTCCGGGTCGTTTCGGCGACACGGTCTCGAATGAAGACGTCGGCCAAATCATTGGCGTCGTCCGGAACGAGGTTGGTCGCCCAGGACTCGAACACAACGAACCGGCCATCGGGAGAGAGGGAAAAATCTCGATGGCTAATGTCGGAGATTCCGTTGGCCTGGTCTCCTTCGGAGGTGACACTCACCCGCTCCGTCGTACCGGAGGCCCGATCCAGAACGAAGACATCGCGAACCCCATTGGTGTCGCCCGCAACGAGATTGCCTCTCGCCGATGAGAACGCCACGAACTGGCCATTGGAAGAAAGAGCGGGGGAAAGAGGCTCCCCGTCCAGGGGGGGCAAGGACTCGGATACCTGCTGGGCCTGGCGCCACTCGGCGGCGCGGAAGTAGACAATCCCGTTAGAGACCGCAAGGCTGCGCCCGCTGACCTTGGGTGCCGCGTCTACTGCCAAAGGCGTGGCGAAGGAGGCTGTTCGCTCCTCCGCACAGGGGATCGCATCGCCGCAGTCTTCCTGGACCTCGTAGACGCGTAGGATCGCATCGAAGACACTGCCGTTGCCGTTGGTGTCCTGGTCGCCCTCGAGGGGTTCGAGTTCCAAAAACGCCACCACGTCACCCTCGACCGCCACGGCGGGGAAGCGGTGGCTACCGTCCTTCACCCGCGTGGCCGCCCGGCCCGGCGCGCCGCCGCCTCCAATGGGAAGGATCTCCCCCGTCCCGCGATCCCGGATGCGCATCACCGGATCTGTCGTATCGTCGTCGTTGTTGAGCGATTCGTTGGCCAACTCGCCGACCTGGATCGCCTCGTTGGCGACGAAGGCGAATAGCGATTGGGTCTCGATCAGTCCATCGAGGGGTACGGGGTTTTCGGCCTGTACACTAAAATCTTCGGAGACGATCACTACAGGGCCTGCTCCCGCAGCGCCCATCTTCGAGGAATCCCCAGCGAACCGGTCGCCGAAATCGAAAAACTGGGTGCAGATGCCGCCGCCCGCACAATCCGTGCAGGGCCCCTCACTCGCGCACGAAGCATAGTCGCTGCAAGCCGCTCCCTCGTCCGTACCCCCGACACAGCCAATGCTCTGTACCCGCATGATGCTCACCGGCGCATCCACCGAGCCAAAGAGCGAGAAGTCCTCTTCTGCCCCGGGGTCCGCAATCGGAGCAAAGATCGGCGGCAGACGCTGCCCACCCGGTGCGAAGGAACCGATGAAAACCTCGCTGGGAATCTCCACCGGTGTCGCACCGCCGTCGAAGGCGGCGATCTCCGTGCCCCCAAGGATCAACCTCGGGATCGGAATTTGGCCGTTCTGGATCAGCACCCCGCGGTAGTCCATGGGCACGAGGGCGTTGCCCGACGCGTCCACGGTGAAGCGAAAGTCGCTGCCAGTCTTCGAATCCCCGGCCCCGGACAGCGCGCCGAAGTCATTCGCAGGCGGCAGCGCGGTAAAGTGGCCGAAGGTGGGATCGATGTGCGGCGCCGTCATTAAACAGGTGCCGTCCTGGGCGTAGAGTTCGTCGATACAAGCCGTGAGGCCGGCGGTCTCCGCGCAGCGGCTAGTCACGAGCCCCGTCGGCAGCGGATCCGTCACCGGCGTCACAACGACAGTGGCCGGACCGGTAAAGGTCTGGTCATCCGCGTCCGGCGCGAATTCGGCGTCGGTGTCCGGGAAGATGAAGGTCAGGTTGGTATTGAGGCAGGTGCCGTCCGGGCAACCGGAAGTGCACGCGTCGCCGTCGTTCGCCCCCCCCACGCAAGCGCTATCGATCCAGATCTGGGGAACCGCCGCTACGCCGTCATGGCACGTGGCACTGCCGCCGCCCGGGAGACTTCCGGCCGCGGGCAGTAGCCCCGGACATGCCGCCTCGTTGTTGAAAGTGGTGAGCACCACCGCATTCACCGCGCCGCCGCCCGGCGGCTCGAAGATCACGGTGACGAAATAATCGTCTTCGACGCTGCCCCCACTCAGCGAAACGAAGCCCGAAGATGCCGAGCAATCGTCTGGGCGCAGGGCAATCGAAATCTGCTGCCCGTCGTCGCCGGGGATCGCAAAGGGACGGTTCAGGCTCCCCTTCGCCCCGCGGAACTGCTGGGTCACACCCGGAATCACATCGCAGCTCGCCTGGGCCGAACCGGCGGGCAGCAGGCT
>JAZAOF010000123.1:0-33408 GCA_036228265.1 Myxococcota bacterium
TGCGTTGCTCTTGACTCCGGTCGCCTATGCCGTCGTAGTCACCCGCCTGGCATCCGATGCGGGAATCGGCGCCCGCGAACTGTTGCTGGGAGTGGTCTCGTGATTGCCGAGATCTTGACCATTGGAGATGAAGGCCTCCGCGGCGAGATCGTCGACTCCAACAAGGCTTACCTCGCCGAGCAGTTGTTGACTCTCGATATTGAGTGCCACTATCAGGTCTCGGTCCGAGACAATCCCGCGGATATGGAAGATGCGTTTCGCCGGGCTACGGAGCGCAGCGATGTCGTTCTCGTTTCCGGGGGGCTGGGTCCGACACGGGATGACCTCACGACGAAAGTCCTGGCTGCCACATTCGGTCGGCCCCTGGTTCTTGACGAAGACTCGTTGGAAGTCATCCGCGCCTTCTTTCGCCGCGTGGGTCGAGAGATGTCCGAAAACAATGCCAAGCAGGCCTATTTTCCCAAGGATGCCGACGTACTTGCGAATCCGGAGGGCACGGCACCCGGTTTCATGATCGAAGTAGAGCGCACTGCGATCTTTTGCCTCCCTGGAGTCCCCCGCGAACTCCGGCGAATGATGGAAGAGCAGGTGCTTACGCGTTTGGCAAAGCGCTCGATGCGCCGCGGTGCGGGAGTATCGCGGTCCAGGTTGTTGCGGACTTTCGGGATCGGGGAGTCGAGCCTGGACCGGGAACTCGAGGATCTTGCCGCGGACTCCGATCTCGAGCTGGGTTTTCGAACGGCTTTTCCCGATAACTACCTTCGTCCGGTCGCCCGCGGAGCCACCGCCGAAGAGGCCGAAGCGCGACTCGAAGAACTTGTCGGTGCGCTTCGCAAGAGGCTCGGTCCGTTGATCTACGGAGAAGGGGACGAGCGCATGCCGATGGTCGTCGGTCGCCTCTTGCGGGAAAGAGGTTTGCGGCTGGCGGTGGCAGAATCCTGCACCGGTGGGGCGATCGCAGAACAGGTCACCTCCGTTCCGGGCTCTTCGGAGTTCTTTTCGGGAGGCGTCGTGGCCTACTCGAATTCTTCGAAGAGCGCATTGCTCGGGGTCTCTTCGGAAACGATCGAGACCGTTGGTGCCGTTTCCGAACCGGTGGTTCGGGCCATGGCGGAAGGTGTTCGCGAACGCTTTGGCGCTGACCTGGGGCTCGCGACGACTGGCATTTCCGGACCGGGAGGTGGGAGCGAGGAGAAGCCGGTTGGCCTGGTTCACGTGGGGCTCTCTGCCCCGGAAGGTGTTCATTGCGATCAATTCATCTTTGCACTTGACCGCGCCCGGCACCGTGTTCTGACGGCCCAGGTGGGTCTGGATTGGGTGCGTCGTTCCTTGCAGGGTTTCGAACTCGTGGGCCCATCGCTGATGCGGCGCGGGGGCGCCTCTGCGCCCGGCTCGGGAGGGAGCCCTTCCTAGATTTTTTCCGACCGTTCCGGTCTGAATCGAATTACCGTTCCACTGAAGGAGAATGAAATGGCAGGAAAGAAAGACACATCGACCAAGAAAGAAGTGCCGACCCGGAAGGCACGGGGTGAAGAGCGACGCCAGGCGATCGACATGACGGTGGCCAATATCGAGAAGCAATTCGGCAAGGGGGCCATTCTCAAGATGGATGGCGACGCCATCGACGGAAATATCGGCGTCATCTCGAGCGGTTCGCCCAGCATCGATATCGCGCTGGGAGTGGGCGGTTTTCCGCGGGGTAGAGTCGTGGAGGTGTACGGGCCGGAATCGAGCGGCAAGACGACTCTTGCACTGCACGCCGTAGCCGAGGCGCAACGAGCGGGTGGAGTCGCCGCGTTCATCGACGCGGAACACGCACTCGACGTGGGTTACGCCCGCCGCCTGGGAGTGAACGTGGACGATCTCCTCGTGTCCCAGCCGGACACGGGAGAACAAGCTCTCGAAATCGCCGACATGCTTCTTCGCTCGGGTGCCATTGATCTCGTCGTTGTCGATTCTGTCGCGGCGCTGGTGCCCCGCGCTGAGATCGAAGGCGAGATGGGGGACCATCACGTGGGCCTCCAGGCGCGACTGATGAGCCAGGCCCTGAGGAAGTTGACCGGGACGGTCGCAAAATCGAACGCGACGATTTTCTTCATCAACCAGATTCGGATGAAGATCGGCGTCATGTTTGGGAATCCCGAGACCACGACCGGTGGCAATGCGTTGAAGTTCTATTCTTCGGTGCGTCTCGATGTCCGCCGCATTGCAGCCATCAAGGACGGCGACGAGGTCATGGGAAATCGAACTCGGGTCAAGGTCGTCAAGAACAAGGTTGCGCCGCCTTTCCGCCAGGCGGAGTTCGACATTCTCTACAACGAGGGGATTTCGGTCGAGGGAGACCTGATCGACCTGGGAGTCGAGATTGGACTCGTCGAGAAGAGCGGCTCCTGGTATTCCTACGAAGAGGAGCGGATCGGGCAGGGGCGAGAGAATGCGCGTCGCTTCATCAAGGAGAATGCCGACGTGGCCGCGCGGTTGTCCGAGGCCGTCTACGCGGCGAAGGGCTTGAAGCGGCCGGTGCCGGCCGACGCCGAAGGGGCGGATAGCGCGGTCGACGCCTGATTCCAACGACGTCCGCGAGCGGATTTTGCTCGGCGACTAGGCGCGATGGGCTCAAGCAAGGGCTCCGGGCTGTCGAAACATCCAGTGTGCAGGCAGGGCGCCTCCCCAGGGGGGGCGATTCTGTTCTGCCGCTGGAGGTTTGTCGCACCATGCCCCTGGAACTCAACCAGATCCTCGAAATCGGCGTTCGGGGGGGCGCATCCGATATCCACCTGAAGGCCGGGTTGCCCCCGATGTTTCGGGTGGACGGCGCACTGTCGCCGCTCCGCCAGGCCGAGCGGATGGTTCCGGAGCAACTCCAGCAGGTCGCGTCGGTGTTGATGAACGACGTTCAGAAGAGCCGATTCGAGGAGTGCCGCGAAGTCGACCTCGGGTACGGCGTTTCCGGCTTGGGCCGGTTTCGGGTCAACGTCTTCCAGCAGCGCGGCAGTATCGGGATGGTGTTTCGCGTGATCCCTTTCGGGGTGAAATCCATGGAAGAACTGCATCTCCCGAAGATCGTAGAGACCATTGCCCGAGAGAATCGCGGCCTGGTCCTGGTCACGGGGACCACGGGTTCCGGCAAGTCGACGACTCTCGCCGCCATGTTGGAATCGATCAACCGTCAGCGCACCTGTCACATCATGACGATCGAAGACCCCATCGAGTTCCTGATTCGAGACCGCCGATCCATCGTCAATCAGCGTGAAATTGGAGTCGATACCCAGGGCTTCGCATCCGCCCTCCGGGCCGCGTTGCGCCAGGACCCCGACGTCATCCTGGTCGGAGAGATGCGCGATTTCGAGACGATCGAGACGGGGATTACGGCGGCGGAAACCGGGCACCTGGTGATGAGCACTCTTCACACGCTCGACGCCACGGAGACCATCAATCGCATCATTTCCGTCTTCCCTCCCTACCAACAGAAGCAGGTGCGGTTGCAGCTTGCAGCGACCTTGAAGGCCGTCGTTTCCCAGCGGTTGGTCCCCAGGGCCGACGGCCAGGGGCGGGTTCCGGCACTTGAAGTCATGATTTCAACGGCTTTCGTGCGCGAATGCATTGCCGACAAGGAACGCACCCAGGAACTCCCCGAGATCATTGCCAAGGGGCATACGACCTACGGGATGCAGACTTTTGATCAGTCCTTGATGCAGTTGATCAAGGACGGCCTCGTCTCCTACGAAGAGGCCCTGAAGCATGTCTCGAACCCCGACGACTTCGCCCTCCGATTTCGAGGGATTTCGTCTACTTCGGATTCGAACTGGTCGGATTTTGCCCCGGATGGTGAGGGGGCTGACGTGAGCCCCGGTCTGCTCGAGACCCGCGACGACGATCTCGCCACGGAGCATTTCTAAACGCCACCCCGGGGCCCCGAGTCTCCGCTATTCTCCCGCCCCAACCGCCGGTTTGAAGCGGTTTCTGTCGCTCCGACAGGGGAGGGATCCATGCCGATCACGGCCAGGGAGATCCGGGAGACCTTTCTCGGATTTTTCGAATCGAAAGGGCACGAACGCGTCGCGAGTGCCTCGGTCGTCCCCAGTTCCGATCCCACTCTCATGTTTGTAAACGCCGGAATGGTGCCCTTCAAGCGGGTATTTCTCGGCGAGGAGAGTCGGGCCTACAGTCGTGCGACGTCTTCCCAGAAGTGCATGAGGGTCTCGGGGAAACATAACGATCTCGAGAACGTTGGGCGTTCGCATCGTCACCACACGTTCTTCGAGATGCTCGGAAATTTTTCCTTTGGCGACTACTTCAAGGCCGAGGCCATCGAGTTTGCCTGGGAACTCCTGACCCAGCGCTATGGGATTCCCTCGGATCAGCTGGTGGTGAGCGTCTTTCGCGAAGACGATGAGGCGTTCGACCTCTGGCGCGACTCCATCGGGCTGCCGGAGGACCGGATCTACCGCCTCGACGAAGAAGAGAATTTCTGGTCCATGGGAGATACCGGCCCTTGTGGCCCCTGCTCCGAGATCCACCTGGATCGCGGACCCGTGGCCGGATTTGACAACGACGACCCATCGAGTGAGAGCGGTCGTTTTCTCGAGATCTGGAACCTCGTGTTCATGCAATTCAATCGCGACGCCAACGGGACGATGACCCCGCTGCCCAAGCCCTGCGTTGATACGGGGGCGGGACTCGAACGGATGGCGGCCGTCCTCCAGGGAGTGACCTCGGACTACGAGACCGATCTCTTCGTCCCGATCCTCGCGCGTGCCCAGGAGGTGTCGGGAGTGCAGTTGGGAGAAGACCCGGAAACGGATGTCTCGTTGCGCGTGGTCGCGGACCACGCACGGGCCCTCGCGTTCCTGGTGGGAGACGGTGTGCTTCCATCGAACGAGGGGCGGGGTTACGTGCTGCGTCGCATTCTACGGCGTGCTTGTCGCCACGGAGTCCTGCTGGGCCTCGAACGACCCTTTCTTTCGGAAGTCGTCGACACGGTGATCGACGAAATGTCTGGCGTCTACCCGGAGCTCTCGGAGCGCAGAGCCTTTATCGGCGATCGGGTGCGTCGAGACGAGGAACGCTTTCTCGAGACGTTGTCCCGTGGACTTTCCCTGCTGGAAGGCGAAATCCGCGAGATCGAGGCCACCGGTGAGACCCTGCTGCCTGGAAGTTCGGTATTTCGTCTCTATGACACCTTCGGTTTTCCGGTCGACCTGACCGAGGACATCCTGCGTGGACGCGGAATGACGGCGGACCTCGAGGGGTTCGAGGCGTCGATGCAGGAGCAGCGGTTACGAGCCCGCGCGGCCTGGAAGGGGAGCGGGGACGACGGCGTCGACGCAATCTACGGGCGAATTGCGGCCGACCTTTCGAGCGAGTTCTGTGGATACGAGGAGCTGGTCTGCGATTCCACGTTGGCGGCCATGCTCTCGGGTGGGTCCGTGGTCGATCTCGCCGGGGAAGGCGACGAGGTCGAGTTCATCACCGAGCGGACCGTGCTCTACGCCGAGGGCGGGGGGCAAGTGGGCGACCGGGGCCGCATTTCGGGTCCCCGCGGTGAAGCGGAGATCGTGGATACGCAGAAGCCTACGCCCGGGTTGATCGTCCAACGGGGGGTTGTCGCGAGCGGGGAATTCCGTGTTGGCGATGCCGTACGCATCGAGGTGGATGTACCGACGAGGGAAGCCACCGTTCGGAATCACTCGGGAACCCATCTCCTGCACGCCGCATTGCGCCAGGTCATCGGACCGCAGGCGATGCAGAAGGGGTCGCTCGTCGGCCCAGACCGCCTTCGCTTCGACTTCACCCACGATTCGCCCCTCAGCGCAGACGAGATCGAATCCATCGAGGATCGCACCAATGCGTGGATCGAAGCGAATTTTCCTGCGACCGCCCGAGTCATGCCCTATCGCGATGCGATCGAGGCGGGGGCCATGGCGATTTTCGAAGAAAAATACGGGGACGACGTACGGGTGCTTTCATTCGGCGAGGTTTCAACCGAGCTCTGCGGTGGAACCCACGCCCGGGCGACGGGGGATATCGGGTTCTTGAAGATCCTGTCGGAATCTGGGATTGCGGCGGGGGTGCGCCGGGTCGAGGCGCTTACCGGTCTCGGTGCTCTCGAGCACATTCGCGAACGGGAAAAGGTCCTTCGGGGCACGGCGGACCTGCTCAAAGCCCCGGCCGAGGAGGTCGAGAGTCGCGTCGGAAAACTCCTCGAAGAACGGCGCGAGTTGCAAAAGGAAATCGAGCGGCTCAAGACTTCGAGCCCGGGAACTTCCGCCGGCGATTGGCTCGAGAACGCCCGGCCCCTGCCCGGCGGTGGGCAAGCGCTTGCCGTGAAACTGCAGGAGGTCGATGCGAAGTCCATGCGGACCCTGGTCGACGATCTTCGCAATCGGCTGGGGACTGCGGTGGTTCTCCTCGTGTCCGAGACGGGGGGCAAGGTGCTCCTGGCCGTTGGAGTGACGAAGGACCTCGTTGGCCAGTTCCAGGCGGGACAATTGATCGCGGCGACCGCGGGCGTCGTGGGTGGTGGCGGAGGAGGGCGGCCGGACTTCGCCCAGGCCGGAGGGAGTGACCCTTCCCGGATCGGCGAAGCGATCGAATGTTTCTACGAAAAGTTGGGCGCGAGTTCGTAAATGCGGAATCCCGCTTTCGTTCCGAGTCTCTTTCTGGGGCAGAGGCGCCCCACCCGCGAGGTGCGCGTGGGGGGCGTGGGGATCGGGGGGGCGAACCCGATTCGAATCCAGTCGATGACGACCACCGATACGCGCGACACGATCGCGACCAGCGACCAGGCCGAGCGGATGGCCGCCGGAGGGTGCGAGATCGTGAGGATCACGGCACCAGCCATCACCGACGCGGAAAACCTCCAGTCGATCAAGGCCGAGCTCGGAAGGCGTGGTGTCACGGTTCCGCTCGTTGCCGACATCCATTTTACGCCGAACGCCGCAATGATCGCGGCCCAATTCGTGGAAAAGGTTCGAATCAACCCGGGGAACTACGCCGATCGGAAGAAGTTCGAAGTACGCGAATACACCGACACGGAATACGCCGAGGAGATCGAAAGGGTGGCCGACCGTTTTCGTCCACTCGTCCTGCGATGTCGGGAGTCGGGTGTTGCGATGCGTATCGGTACGAACCACGGGTCGTTGTCGGACCGGATCATGAATCGCCACGGTGATACGCCCCTCGGAATGGTCGAGAGTGCTCTCGAGTTTCTCGACGTTTGCGAGGACGAGGGTTTTCGCGAAATCGTGTTCAGCATGAAGGCGTCGAACCCCCAGGTTGCGATCCACGCCTACCGGCTTCTCGCCGCTCGTCTCGAGGCCCGAAACCCGGGACAGCCGGGCTATCCCTTCCACGTCGGCGTGACCGAAGCCGGTGAGGGGGAGGACGGACGGGTCAAGAGCGCGATTGGAATCGGGGCCCTTCTCGAAGACGGACTCGGAGATACCCTCCGCGTATCGCTTACCGAAGATCCGACTGCGGAAATTCCCGTCGCCCGAGCCCTGGCTCTTCGGAGCGAGTTGCGCTGGGCCGAGGATTCCGATTCCCCGGCGGCCCAGGAGATCGCGGGACAACTGGGCCCAGCGGCCGAAGGGGTGCGATCTCCCTACGCCTATTCTCGCCGGGCCACGAAGGCGGTCGCGCTCGGGAGCCTCACTCTCGGCGATGGGATGCCGCCGCGAGTGGAGTTGGGGTTTGAAGGCCCGGACTCCAGGCTTCCCGGCTGGGTGGCGGAGATCGCCACGTCGCATGCGGTCGCTCCGGATCTCGTCTGCGAGAGCGTGATTCTTCTCCGTGGGAACACGGATTCCACTCCCGGCGAACGCGTTGCACGGCTGCGCGAAGAGTGTTCCGAGGTCGGGCTGTCTCTGCCGGTCGCCATCGAGGTCGAACCCGGCCAGGTGGCTGACATCGCGGGCGCGGTGGACCGCGTCGCCGTCTCCGTGGGCCCGAATGCCTCGGTCGACCTACTGGAAGAGGCCGCTCGAGCAGCCGCCGCCGCCGGGGTCGGCTTCGAGTGGGTCCTTCGGGGAGAGCCCCGCGAATTTGCGCGCTTCGTGGACCTCGCCCTGGAAGCATCCCGTGGCGCCGGGTTGGCATCCTGGATCATTTCCATCGAATCGAATCGCCCGACTCATGGTGCCCGCGTCGTCAATGCGCGGTTGGAGGGTCAGGGGGCCGGCGATCGCCCCCTGGTGCTGCGCCATCGCCGCTCGGAGGAGGCCGACGAGGCCTCGGCGCTCCTGGATATCGCAGTGGACCTCGGGGCGTCGCTCTGCGATGGAATCGGAGACGGGGTTTCCATCGTGGGATTTCGGGATCCGGCCCTGGTCTTGGACCTGGCCTACCGCGTGCTGCAGGGCGCACGATTGAGAACGACCCGAACCGAATATATTTCGTGCCCCTCCTGTGGTCGAACCCTCTTCGACCTCGAAGAGACGACGGCTAAGATTCGGTCGAAGACGGAGCACCTGAAGGGCGTGAAAATCGCCGTCATGGGGTGCATTGTGAACGGACCGGGTGAAATGGCCGACGCCGATTTCGGCTACGTCGGCTCTGGGGTCGGCCAGGTCAACCTCTACGTGGGGCAGGAGGTGGTGGCCCGGGCTGTGCCCGAGGGCGAAGCGCCCGATCGATTGATCCACATCATTCGCGAGCAGGGGCGCTGGGTCGACGTGCCCAAGTAGACCCAATCAGCCAGACCGCCCGAGGTCGAGGAGAACTTGAGATTCTCGGATCCGACCGCCTCTTGAATTTTCTCATACGCCCGGAGGCTGTAGGAATTCGCCACGATCGGGGCGTCGGAACCCAGTGCCCAAACGGTGCCAATGATCACGAGTCCTCCGATCAGGGCTCCTTCCGCGGCGCCGAGGGCCCCGCCGCCGATTCGATCGGCCCACCCCAGTCCGACCGCACGAACCCCCCGGCGCAGTCCGCGGCCCACGATTCCGACCGCAGTGATGCTGAGGATCGCGAGCAATGCACCCGCGATCCACGGGGTGATCGAGGGAGGTATCCCTTGGTTCGTCAGGGAGTCGAGGGCGGACGCAAGGGGAAGGCGGCCATAACTCACGGCAATGCAGGCGGTTGCAAGGGCCGCCATGGAGAACGCCTCCCGAATCAGTCCGATGAAAAGGCCACGGGCTGTCATGGCGGCGAGGATGGACAGGACGACCCCGTCGAGAACCGAGAGCGAATCGATGCTCATGAGGTCCCCATTCTAGTCCAATGAGATCGGGGCGCCGGAGGGCGTTCAGTCGGCAGCGGCGATGTGCTCTCGAGCCAGGACGGCCAGGTGGGTCTCGGGAAAATTTTCCACGATCACGTGAAAGAGCCGTGTCGCCTCATCCTCTCGCTTCATGTTCTCGTAGCAGACGCCGAGTTTGAAAAGCGCTTCAGCGTCCTCTCCCAGCCCAGGATAGGTGTCGAGAAGGCTTCGGTATCGCTCAGCCGCAGAGGTGTACTCGCTCCGCGTCAGGTAAAAATCTCCGATCTGCATTTCATTGCGCGCCAATCGCATGCGAAGTTCCCGCAACAATTGTTCGCCCTGGCGGGTTTCGGGAGCGAAAGGATAGTTTCGGATCAGGCGTTCCAGTTCGAGGAGGGCGGCGCGCGTAGACGTTTGATCCTGCTCGACGGATCTCACCTGGTTGTAGTGACAGAGTGCCGATCGAAGAATCGTATAGGGCACCTTGTCATTTTGAGGGTGCAGTTCAGCGAAATCCCTGTAGTAGGAAAGAGCTTCGTCGTATCGGCCATCTTCGTAGTAGGCATCGGCGATTCGGAGTTCTGCGAGAACAGCGAACTCGGTGTAGGGGTAGTTGTCGATGACCGATTGGAAGAGTTCGATCGCCTCGTTGTAGTTGACCCAGGGATAGATGCCCAGGATTCGACGCCCTTCGAGTGTTTTCATCCCTTCGGCATAGACTTCGTCCGCCGGCCCGACATCCTCGAAAAGCGAAGTTTTCGTCGACGAACACGACACGAGGGCCGCGGCTACGAGGACCGGGCCGACCCATCGGAACGGGAAAGTGTTCTGGTTCACACTCGGACTCCGGAAGGAAGCGTCTCGTCCGGGTCGTCGACGCTCGGAGAGAGCTTCTGGCGATTCGCTGCCGCAAACTACCGGCCCCCCGCGGGTCTGTCAATTTGCTAGGCTCCGGCGCTTCGCGAATCGGGAGGGACCTATCGTGGATCAGCGATCGACAGAGAGATTGAAGTTTGACCGCCGCCTGGAAAGGCGCCGAGGCTGGGTCGACGGCAAGGACGTTGCCCGAGAGTTGGAGTCACTACCGGACTCGGCCGACAAGGTTGCGACGCCCGAGGAACCCGAGGCCGCGCCCCCGGAAGAGGGCGAGGCGGGCTGAAGGCGCGCGGAGCGGGACAGTGATCAAGTCCCGGTTTGGGAGCGAACTCGATGGATGGGTTCATGCGCTCTTTCCCTTTCTTTTTCGCCGCTCGTTGAATCCGAACGCCTTGACCGCCTGGGGCGCCGGGGTCTCAATGGCCGCGGCAATCGCCCTGGGATCCGGGCACCTCGTCATCGGGGGGGTTCTCGTGCTGGCGGGTGGCTTTTTCGATCTCGTCGACGGCGTTGTCGCTCGGCACACCGGCTCCGCCTCGTCGTTCGGAGCGTTCTTCGATTCCACCATGGACCGCCTGGTGGATATGGTGCTGCTGCTGGGAGTGATGGTCTACCTGGCCGGGCGGGGCGATATTCTCGGAGTCGTCCTGGCGGGAACGGCGATGATCGGGGGCGTTCTGACCTCCTATATCAAGGCTCGGGCCGAGTCGTTTCTTCCCTCGCTGGAGGGAGGGTTCTTCGAACGCGCCGAGCGCGTCCTGGTGCTTGCCCTGGGGGTCCTTACCGGCTGGCTGGGGGTCGCGCTATGGATACTTGCACTGGGCTCGGTTTACACTGCGGTGGTTCGATTCGTGGCGGCCCGGAGAGCGCTCGAGCGGGAAGGCCCGGCGAGTCTCGGCCCGGCCGGGGAAGAGGGGTAGAGAATGACGGATTCTAGTTCAGAGCCTCAGGGAGCATCTTCCGGCGACGAAGGAGCCAAGGAGTCATCGACCGATCCCGGCGCCTTGCCCGGAATCGATTTCTCCACGTTTCTCCTTTCGCTGTCGACTTCGGCCCTCTACCACATGGGCGTGGTTCTTCACCCGGAGAGCGGAGAAGCGGCGGAGCTGAATCCGATGTTGGCTCGGCAGACGATCGACACGCTCGAAATGCTCCACGAGAAGACCCGGGGCAACCTCGATGATGAAGAGAAGAAGCTCTTCGATGGGCTGCTCTACGAGCTAAGGATGCGGTTCGTCGAGCTCACCAACGAGTAGGGCTCGGGGTGGATTCAGGGACCCGGCACGACGTTCGCGCGAAGAGCGGAGATACGGCCGAGGAGCGGGCGCCCGCAAAGCTCAATCTCGGTCTCCGGATCCTGGGTCGGCGCGAAGACGGCTACCACGAACTCGAAAGCCTTTTCGTCCCCCTCGATCTCCATGATTCCGTTCGCGTGCGGCTTGGAGTCGAGGAGCCGGGCGCAAGGACTGGCGTTCGAGTCGAATTCTCCCTGGAGAATGTGGATGGCACTTCGGGGGCCGTGGCGCCTGGGGACGACGAGAACCTGGCCGCCCGAGCAGCGCGGTCCTTCCTGGGGGCGGCCGGTTTCTGCGGTTCGGTTCGGGTGGAACTGCGCAAGCGCGTTCCTGTCGCTGCGGGGCTCGGCGGTGGATCCAGTGATGCGGCGGCGGTCTTTCGTGCTCTCGAACGCCTTTTTCCGGAACGGGTGCCCTCTGGGGAGGTCCGCGATCTCGCGCTCCAGCTGGGGAGCGATGTCCCGTATTTCCTGGATCCTCGGCCCGCGCTCGTGACGGGCGTGGGCCAGGGGGTTCATCCGATCGCCGGCATTCCCCCGCTCACTTTCCTGTTGCTGAACCCAGGGATTCCGCTGTCCACCGCGGCGGTGTACCGGGCCGCGGATGCCCTGGGGAGCGCGTTGACGCCTGCCGAGCCAGGTTCTACGATGCGGGCGCTGGCGGGAGTCGACGGAGATTTCGAAGCGTTTTCGAGGCTTTTTCCGGAGATCCTCGTGAACGACCTCGAGCCCGCAGCCGTGCGACTCTGCCCGGTGATTCGGCGCTTGCGGGTACTTCTCGAGGATTGGGGTGCCCAGGCAAGCGGGATGTCGGGGAGTGGCGCAACGGTGTACGGTGTGTTCCGTGACGAGAGTTCAGCCCGGATGGCACTCAAAAAGGTGGAAGCAGAGACCGGAGTTTGGGCCCGGGTGACAAGGTCTTGGGAAAACAAGGTTTCTGGGGCGTCGCCAAATCGGTAAGGCAGCGGCCTTTGAAGCCGCCATTTGCAGGTTCGAGTCCTGCCGCCCCAACCAGCCTGTCGGCGATCCGGACGAATAGACAACGAGCGCGGGAAACGATCCAGCGGGGCGATGGGCCCGCACTTCGGTGGGAGTCAGCGAGTATCCGATGCAGTCGATGAAGATCTTTACAGGGAATGCAAGTCGCGATCTCGCCCGAAAGGTAAGTGACTACCTGGGAATTGGACTCGGGCAGTCGGAGGTCGGGACCTTCAGCGATGGAGAGTGCCGTGTCGAGATCTCCGAGAACGTGCGCGGCATGGACTGTTTCGTGCTGCAATCGATTTCGGCCCCCGCGAACAACCACCTCATGGAACTTCTCATCATGGCGGATGCTCTTCGGCGCTCGTCCGCTCGCCGGATTACGGCAGTGATCCCCTACTTCGGTTACGCCCGCCAGGACCGCAAGGTCAAGCCCCGGGTTCCCATCACGGCCAAGCTCGTCGCCGACCTCATCTCCACGGCTGGAGTCGACCGGGTTCTGTGCATGGATCTCCACGCAGGGCAGATTCAGGGGTTTTTCAATATCCCGGTGGACAACATCTTTGCCACCCCGCTTCTCCTCGAAGGCATTCGCGACAAGTTGAAGGGGGAGCGGACCGTTATTTCTCCCGATGCCGGGGGCGTAGAGCGCGCTCGGGCCTACGCGAAGCGCCTCGGCGCGTCGCTCGCGATCATCGATAAGCGCCGGGCTGAGGCCAATGTCTCGGAAGTCATGCATATCATTGGCGACGTGAAAGGCCGAGACTGCGTGATTGTCGACGAGATGGTAGACACCGCCGGGACCTTGACGGAAGCTTCTCGTAGTCTCGTGGACGCGGGGGCTAGCGAGGTCTATGCGGCGATCACGCACCCGGTTCTGTCAGGTCCAGCGTTGAAACGAATATCGGAGTCGCCTATCCGGGAACTGATCGTCACGGATACGATTTCGTTGTCCAAGGAAGCCGAGGAGTCTTCGACGATTCAGGTTGTTTCCACGGCCAGTTTGCTGGCGGAGGCAATTCGTCGCATTAATAACGAGGAGAGCGTGAGTTCGCTCTTTGTCTAGCGCCCAGGTGGGTCCGGACGAGAGAAGCGGCTGCGGTCGGGAGAAGGTCGAGTGAGCGAGAAAGTACTCGCAGTGGAATTGCGCGATGGAACCGGCAAGAGTGTGACCCGGAAGATTCGTCGTGCTGGGCGTGTGCCCGCGGTGATCTATGGGCATGGGAAGGCAACTCTCAGCTTGAGTTTTGACCCCAAGTCGCTGGAGTCGATCCTGAAGGCAAGCGACGCCGGCGTGAACACGCTGATCGGGCTGGAGGGGGACTCCGCGATCTCCGGGAAGACGGTTCTCGTGAAGGAACTCCAGCGAGATCCGATCGATGGCTTCCTGATGCATGCGGATCTTTTCGAAGTCGATCCCGAGGAAAAAATTTCCGTTTCCGTTCCGGTTCACGTGGTGGGAACCGCTGAGGGAATTACGATGGGCGGAATCCTCGATCATGCGCTCCGCGAGGTCGAACTCGAATGCCTGCCCAGCGCGATTCCGGACGCAATCGAGCTCGATGTGACAGCGCTCAGCCTGGGCGACTCGATCCACGTCCGGGACCTCGTTGTCGCAGAGGGAATCAGCGTTCGCACCCACGATGAACTTCCCGTGGTCTCCGTCATCCTGCCCACCGTCGTGGAGGAGGAGCCGGCCGTTTCGGACGAGGCACTGGAAGGCGATGCTGCCGAAGGCGAGGGCGGAGAAGACGGCCCCGCGGCGAGCGGCGACTCGACTTCTTCGGAAACCGAGGGCGACTGACGCCGGTCGTTGGGAAACTCGTCGTTGGGTTGGGAAACCCGGGTGTTCGCTACGCCCGAACCCGCCACAATGCGGGCTATCGAGCGCTGGAGCACCTTGTCCGGTCCCGGCCATTCTCTCCGTGGACCGAGCGCTTTGGCGGTTTTTTCTGCGAGAGTCTCGAAGGGGAGGAGCGAATCGGTGGATTGCTTCCCCAGATGTTCATGAATCGCTCCGGGGAGTCGGTGGCGGCCGCGGTTGAGGGGCTGGACTTGGGCCGCTCGGCCGAGGACCTGATTGTTGCGGTGGACGATCTCGACCTTCCGCTTGGCCGCTTGCGCCTTCGCCCCCGGGGAAGCTCGGGTGGTCATCGGGGACTGGAGAGCGTGATTGAACACCTGGGCCACTCGGAATTTACGCGCCTTCGAATCGGGATCGGTCGGCCTCGAGAGGGGCAGGATCCCGTTGGCTATGTTCTCGACGACTTTTCGTCGGCCGACGAAGCTAGCCTGGGGGAGGCGCTCCAACGCGCAGCCCGGGCCATTGAGACCGTGATCGGGGAAGGGGTCGAGGAAGCGATGAGTCGCTTCAACCGCGCTGATCCCGAACGAGACTGAAGCACCGTTCGGGTCTCTCCAACGCGAAGGGAGTTTGAGCAGATGGGGAAAGAAAAGAGTTCGAACGGATCCGGACGAGAAACGTCCGAGGCGTTCGAGTTGAAAGTGGGCCTGGCCGAGATGCTGCGCAAGGGCGTGATCATGGATGTCACCACGGCGGAGCAAGCGAAGGTCGCCGAGGATGCCGGCGCGTGCGCCGTCATGGCGCTCGAAAGGGTTCCGGCGGACATCCGGCGCGACGGTGGCGTTGCCCGGATGAGTTCGGTCGAGATGATCGAGGCGATCCAGAAGACGGTTTCGATCCCGGTCATGGCCAAGGTCCGTATTGGCCACTTCCAGGAGGCCCGAGTCCTCGAAGCGCTGGGTGTCGATTTCATCGATGAGAGCGAAGTCCTGACACCGGCGGATGAAGAACACCACATCGAGAAGCACGGATTTCGATCACCTTTCGTATGCGGTGCCCGTAACCTGGGCGAGGCGCTCCGACGCGTCGGTGAAGGCGCGGCGATGATTCGAACGAAGGGCGAAGCCGGTAGCGGAAACATCGTGGAGGCGGTTCGCCACCTGCGAACGGTCATGGGGGAGATCCGGGCTCTAACGGTTCTCGCACCGGAAGAATTGATGGCCCGCGCCAAGGAGCTCGGGGCTCCGTATGATCTCGTTCGAAGCGTCCATGAAAATGGTCGACTCCCGGTCCCGAATTTCGCGGCGGGGGGCGTGGCGACACCCGCGGATGCAGCCCTGTGTCGAGCCCTTGGGGCGGAGGCGGTCTTCGTCGGTTCGGGCATCTTCAAGAGTCACGACCCGGAAGCGCGTGCCCGCGCGATCGTTCGCGCCAATACGCACTGGAGCGACCCGTCCGAAGTCCTGGCCGCGAGCCGGGGGCTGGGTGAAGCGATGGAGGGGATCGAGATGGAGACCCTTTCGGAGAGCGAGCGCCTGGCCAACCGGGGCTGGTAGCCGAGTGGCGGCGCGGGTGGGTGTCCTGGGGATCCAGGGCGATATCGAAGCGCATGGCGACGTCCTACGGGAACTCGGAGCCGAACCCTGCCGGGTTCTCGCTGCGTCGGACCTGTTTTCCCTGGATGCCCTGGTTTTGCCCGGGGGGGAATCGACGACCATTTCCAAGGGGCTCGACCGGCTTGAACTCTGGGACGGCTTGCGCGATTTCGTCTCCTCCGGCCGCCCGGTCCTGGGGACTTGCGCGGGTGCCATCCTATTGGCTCAGCACGTCGAGAACCGCCCCGTCGGCACGCTTGGCGTGGTCGATATTCGGGCGCAACGCAATGCCTATGGCACCCAAGTAGACTCCTTTTCCGCCACCGCGGATCCAGGTGCCGCGGAGGGGCTCGAGGGCTTTCGCTGCATCTTCATCCGAGCGCCGCGGCTCTCTGATCCCGGTCCCGCGGTGGACGTCCTGGTACGGGTGGACGCGGCGCCTGTGCTCGTTCGCCAGGGCCGCGTGTTGGCGTGTGCTTTCCATCCCGAGTTGGCTGGCGATCCGCGGGTTCACAGCCTGCTTTTTGGCTCCTAGCGGCGTACTTGCTCTCGGGCCGCGCGGCTGGTATCCATTGCCATCCCGAAAACGGAGCCCCACGGGGTTCCTGAATCCCTCGGTCCTGTCGGGGAGGTCTGCGCAGATCTCCCGGAAAATCAGGGCCCGGGCGCAAAAGCGTCTTGCCCAGGAGGAAGAAGAGTGCGCGAATACGAGACATCTTTCATTGTCCAGCCGGAAATCTCCGAGGAAGGTTCGGAGGCGATTCGGGCGAAACTCGACGGCATCCTCGAGAACGGGAGCGCGACCCGTCTCATGTGCGAGGACCTCGGCAAGCGCAAGCTCGCCTACGAGATTCGCCGGTTTCAGAAGGGCCACTACTACATCCTCTCGTACCTCGATGAGGGCAAGGTGGTTCCCGACCTCGAGAGAACCCTACGGCTCGAAGAGTCCGTGCTGCGTTTCATGACCGTCCAGGTGACCGAGGGGGTGGCGGATGTGGCTTCTCGGCTTGCGGAAGCGAGCGAGGTAGAACTCGCGCAGACGAAGCGCGCCGAGGAGAGGGCCGAACGCGAAGCCGAAGAAGCCCGGGCCCGCGCTGCGGCGGAAGAAGCCAGCGCCGCCCAAAGCCGAGAGGCGGCCGCGTCCGAGGAGTCCGTGACTGCGGCTGCACCCGAACAACCGCCGGCCGCGTCCGAGGAGTCCGTGACTGCAGCTGCGCCCGAACAACCGCCGGCCGCGTCCGAGGAGCCTGTGACTGCAGCTGCACCCGAACAACCGCCGGCGACGCCTGAAGGCGAAGCGGCCGCACCCGCAGAAGAGGCCGCTTCCACCGAAGCCAAGGCTACGGAAGAGGGAGAAGAGTCATGAGCGAAAACGAGGGCCGAGATTTTCACTCGGAGCGAGACGATCGTGGAAATCGCGACGATCGCGACGATCGGGGAGAGTATTCGCGCGGCCCGCAGAGCGTCAAAGCCCGTCTTCGCGCTCGTGCACGCAAGAAGGCTCGCAAGGGCCGCAAGAAGATGTTCCAGCGGAGAAAGGTCTGCCGCTTCTGTGTCGACAAGCGTCTCGAGGTCGACTACAAGGAGGCGAAGACGCTCCGGCTTTTCTGCTCCGAAACCGGGAAGATCACCCCGAGACGAATTTCCGGCACGTGCGCGAAGCACCAACGACAACTGGCGGTGGCCATCAAGCGAGCTCGCCAGATCGCGCTTCTTCCGTACGCACCCAGCCACATGTAATCGGAGAGTTCGATGAGCGACGTCCAGTTGATTCTGCGAGAAGACGT
The DNA here is from genome assembly GCA_036228265.1 of Myxococcota bacterium. Classification (GTDB taxonomy): domain Bacteria; phylum Myxococcota_A; class UBA9160; order UBA9160; family UBA4427; genus CAJXIC01. The sequence goes on from JAZAOF010000123.1 coordinate 17,546, forward strand.
GATGAACCTCGGGGAGGCGGGAGACCTGGTTCGCGTGAAGCCGGGCTACGCGCGAAATTTCCTGGTTCCCCAGGGCAAGGCCGACCTTGCCACGGAGTCCAATCTCAAGCGCCTTGAGCATCAAAAGCGGGTGATCTCCGAGAAGCTCGCGAAGGAACTCAAGGACGTCAAAGCCGTCGCCGGGAAATTCAAGGACATGCGTCTCGAGATCGAGGCCAATGCCGGTCCGGAAGGCAAGCTCTTTGGTTCGGTCACAGCCGCCCAGATCTCCCAGTTGCTCGCCGAGCGTGGGATCGAGACCGATCGGCGTCGAATTACCCTCGCCGAGCCCATTCGATCCGTGGGAGAGCACGTTGTGTCGCTGAAGCTGCACCGGGACTTCAGCGTCGATATCAAGATCCAGGTGCACGGGACCGAAGCCCCCCAGCAAGTTCTCGAAGAGGTCGAGGAGCCCGAGGCCGGTCGATACGCGGTCGAGGACGAAGACCACGAGGAAGACCTGGGCTCGGGAGGGGCCGGCGAAGAGGCTGAAGAAGCCGAGGAAGCCGAGGAAGCCGAAGGGGAGCCCCGGGACTCCGACTAGCGTTCGAGGCGGTCGGGGTTTCCGGAAAAGCGTCCCCCTCTTGTGCCTCCCGGTGGTATGATCGAGTCAGGCGATCACGCTGTCCGCGGGGAGGGAGCATTGGCTTCGGATACGGGAACGAGTGGGTCCTGGACCGCTGGCGCGGTCCGGCCGCAGCGCCGAGAACTGCGCGAATCCCTTGGCACGGGCGCCGGCCGGGTGCCGCCGTCGAATGTCGACGCCGAGAAATCGGTGCTTTCGTCGATCCTTCTCGACAACACCGCGCTGACGACAGCGGTCGAACTGATTCGCAGCGACGATTTCTACCACCCCGCTCATGAATTGATCTTCGAGGCGATGATCGCGCTGAACGAAGATTCTCGGCCGGTCGATCTCCTGGTGCTGGTGGATCATCTGAAGAGCCACGAGCTGCTCGAACGCGTCGGCGGCGTGGAGTACGTCGCGGGCCTGGCCGATTGGGAGTCGACGTCGGCGAACGTCGAGTTCTACGCCAAGATCGTTCGGGATAAATCGATCAAGCGCAGCCTCATTCACGTCGCTTCGGACATCCTGGCCCAGGGATATGAAGACCAGGAAGAAGCAGGCCCCATGCTGAATTCGGCGGGGGAGCGGATGTTCGAACTCGGCGAGTTGCGTTCCAGTACCACTCTCCAGCCCCTCAACAAGGAGATGCACGAAACCACGGATTTTCTCGAGATGCTCATGGGGCGTTCGGGAGAATTGACGGGACTTCCCACGGGCTTTCAGGAACTCGACAAGAAAACCGGTGGTCTCCAACCCGGGGACCTGATCATCCTGGCCGCTCGTCCGAGCATGGGGAAGACTGCGTTGGCGTTGAATATGGCGCGTAACGCAGCGGTGGATCATGGAAAGAAGGTCGCGGTCTTTTCGCTCGAGATGACCTCCCGCTCACTCGTTCTCCGGATGTTGGCCTCCGAGGCCCAGGTCGATGCATCGGTCTTTCGGAGCGGGATGATGGGGAACGATGTGTTCACCCGTCTCATTGACGCGGCGGGGCGACTGGCCGAAGAGTCCGTCTGGATCGATGACAGTAGCGTGGCCAGCGTGCGCGAAATTCGGGCGAAGTCTCGCCGGCTCCATCATCGCGAGGGTCTCGACCTCGTCATCGTGGATTATCTCCAACTGGCCCATGCCGATGGCCGGGTCGACAGCCGGGAGCAGGAGATCTCGGCGATCAGCCGGGGGTTGAAGAGCCTGGCCAAGGAACTCAAGATTCCGGTCATCGCGCTTTCCCAGCTCAACCGGGTGCCGGAGTCTCGCGGAGCCGAGGACAAGCGTCCGATGCTCTCGGACCTCCGCGAGTCGGGCGCCATTGAGCAGGACGCGGACGTCATCGCCTTTATCTACCGCGACGTGGTCTACAATCGCGATACGGAGTTCGAAGATCTCGCGGAATTGATCATCGCCAAGCAGCGAAACGGTCCTACCGGCGTCGTCAAGATGCAATTCAACAGCCGCTTTGCACAGTTCACGGACTGGAACCGCGACGACCCGTACGACGGGGCGCCCATGGGAGCCCCGGCGGCTCCGGCCCGCTTCGACCAGGAATTCTGAAGCTCTTGGCCGAGTGGATTCGACCGCGTTCGATTTCACCCGGGTCGACGATCGGCTTGGCGGCACCGGCGGGCCCCGTGGATCGCGACCGGCTCGATGCGGGAGAATCGGCTCTCGCGGAACGAGGCTTCGATGTGGTCCGTGGAGAGGACATCACGGCTCGCGAAGGCTACCTCGCGGGAGACGACGATCGCAGGGCGAGAGAGTTCATGGACCTGGTCCGGGATCCCGCCGTCGATGCGATTCTCTGCGTACGCGGGGGCTATGGCTGCCAGAGAATCATTCCGCGCCTGGATGCCGACGAAGTTCGCCGGGCTGCCAAGCCACTCGTGGGATACAGTGATGTGACGACGCTTCTGCTCTGGCAGGCGCGCTCAGTGGGCCTGGGGGGGATCCACGGCCCGATGCTCGAACGAGGAGGGGGACTCGATTCCGTGGCGTGGGATGCCTTGTGCCAGGCTCTTTACGGGGACGACGAAGGGCGTGTTCTCACGGGGAGAGGCGAAATCGCTGGACTCGCCGAGGGGCGCCTGTGCGGGGGGTCGTTGAGCATGGTTGTGGCGAGCCTGGGGACGCCGTGGGAGGTCGATACCCGGGGGGCGATCCTGCTCCTGGAGGACGTCCAGGAGGCCCCGTACCGCATTGATCGGATGCTTCACCAACTCGAGGCCGCCGGAAAACTGTCGGGTTCAGCGCGGGGCGTGGGGGTCGGGGCTCTCACAGGCTGCGGGAACCCCGACAGCGACGACCCGAGCGCGGAGGACGTCGTGAGGGAGGTCCTGGGATCGCTGGGTCTTCCGACGGTCAGCGACCTGCCCTTTGGCCATATCGCCGAGAACCATTCGTGGCCCTACGGCGGAAGGGCGCGCCTCGATGGAAATTCCGGAGAGATCACCCTACTCGAAGCGTCGACCGATTCGCTCGAGGGGACCCGGTGAGCAGGGGAGTGCAGCGATGAAGTGGAGCGTGGTGCGGCGCAAGTTGGCCCGAGCCGATCGAGCCATCGAGAAGGCCATCGCCAAGGCGGAAATTCCGGGTGCGGTCCTCCTGGCGCGGATGCAACGCGACGGAGAGTTGCTCGAGCACGAAGTGGTTCGGGGGCTTGCGGTCGTTCGCCCGGAGAGGATTCCGATTACCCGGGAAACCGTTTTCGACCTCGCGTCACTCACCAAGCCGATCGCAACGACGACGGCCTTGATGATCCTGGTCGATGAGGGAGCCATTCAACTCGACGACCCGGTTTCGAAGGTGTTGCCTGAATTCGAGGAGCGCGACAAGCAGGCCGTTACCTTCCGCCACCTGTTGGGGCATTCGTCCGGACTCCGCCCGTGGCGCGGGTTTCACGAACCATTGCTCGCGAAAGAGCGCAAGACCGGTGAGCGCCACCTTGCAACGCCCGAAGCGCGCGAATGGATTTTGGATCGGGTGATTCGTTCGGGGCTTGTATTCGAGCCCGGAGAGGCCGCGGCCTACGGAGACCTGGACTTCATGGTCCTGGGAGCCGTTGTGGAGGCGGTCTCTCGCCAGGGACTCGATGCGTTTTGCCAGGAACGGATTTTCGGTCCGCTGGGCATGGAACATACCCGCTTCTTGCCCGTATCCGCGGATTCGCCGGACCCGGGCGTGGAGGCCCTGAGACGGCAGATTGCGGCGACCGAGGATTGTCCGTGGCGGCACAAGGTCGTTTGGGGCGAGGTCCACGACCCGAATGCCTGGTCGATGGGGGGCGTCGCGGGTCACGCGGGCCTCTTTTCGACGGCCGACGACGTGATGCGGTTCGGGCAGACCCTCCTCGACGTGTGGCACGGGCGGAGCGAGGCCCTGCCCCAAGGCACCCTCCGCCTCTTCACGGAACGCCAGGATCTCCCGGGTGAATCGGATTGGGCCCTTGGGTGGGATACGCCGACGGAAGGGGAGTCGTCTTCCGGACAATTCTTCTCGAAAAGGTCCATAGGGCATCTCGGCTTTACCGGTACCTCCTTGTGGATCGACTTCGAGAAGGAAGCGGTCGTGGTGCTGTTGACGAACCGGGTTCATCTCGTCGCCAAGAAGAGCCGGTTCGAATTGCGCCCCATCGTGCACGACCACGTGATCGACGCCTTTCTTTCGGGATGAGCGACCCTGGACATGTCCATTTCATCGCCATCGGCGGAACAGGAATGGGTTCGCTAGCGGGCTTGCTGCAATCTCGAGGGATTCGCGTTACGGGCTCGGATGAAGAGCTCTATCCGCCGATGAGCACGGAACTCGAGTCGCGGGGGATTCCCGTTTCTCGAGGCTTTCGCCCCGAGAACCTGGTGGGACCGTCCGGAGAACGCCCGGATTGGGTGATCGTGGGCAATGCGGTTCGATCCGATAATCCCGAGGCGCGGGCGGCCCTGGAGGGGAACTTCGTGATCCGCTCCTTTCCCGACGCGCTCTACGAGTTGGCGCTCTCGCGAAAGCATCCTGTCGTGGTCTCCGGAACCCACGGGAAAACGACGACGACGAGCCTGGTGGCCGCACTGCTCGAACGGTGTGGCCGGGATCCTTCCGTCCTGGTGGGGGGGGTCAGTCTCGACATCGGCGGAAGCACCCGGGAGGGTGCCGGGGACCACTTCGTGGTCGAAGGGGACGAATACGACACGGCCTTCTTCGACAAGACGCCGAAATTTCTCCACTACCACCCCAGGACGCTCGTCATCACGTCGATCGAGTTCGACCATGCGGACATCTACCGAGACCTCGCTCACGTCCGGTCGGCCTTCGAATCCCTGGTCGAGGGGCTCTCGCCCGAGGCCGTGATCATTGCCTGCGTCGACGATCCGAACGTGCGCGACGTCGTAGATGGGGCCTCGTGTCGGGTGGTTCGCTACGGGACCGCGAAAGCCCCCGGGGTCGACTGGCAGGCGCGCGATCTGCGAGCGACTCCAGGCGGGACCCATTTCGAACTCGAGGGTCCGGGTGGTCGCGAGGCGGTTCACGTGCCCCTGCACGGGGATTTCAACGTGGCCAACGCGGTGGCCGCCCTTGCCACGGTGGTCGAACTCGGTGTGCCCCGGTCGGAGGCGATCGAGGCCCTGGCCTGTTTTCGCGGCGTCCGACGGCGACAAGAACTGCGCTACGAGGTCGCGGGGATCGCAGTGATCGATGACTTCGCGCACCACCCGACGGCGGTGCGAGGAAGTATCGCCGCCCTCCGTTCGCGTTTTCCAGGCCGGCGCATCGTTGCGGTCTTCGAGCCTCGGACCAATACGAGTCGCCGGCGCGTTTTCCAGTCGGCGTACGCCAAAGCCTTGTCCGGTGCCGACGAGGTGCTCATTCAGCGGGTCGAAGCAACGCCGATCTATAGTGCGACCGGGGAGGTTACGGAGTTTTTCTCGGCCGATGAACTCGTTTCCACGTTGGAGAGAGAAGGGTGCCGTGCTTCGGCCCACGACAGCGTGGAGTCGATTGTCGATCAGTTGACCCACGCGGGGCAGGCGGGTGACGTCGTCCTGATCATGAGTAACGGCGCATTCGGAAACATCTGGGGGAAGCTTCGCGAAGTGCTTGACAAGTGATCGGGACCGTCGGGCAAAACCTCGCGGCACGTTCGTTGTTCTTCATGGAGAGCGTGGCGCAGCGTTTTGTTCACGACGATCGAGGACGATTGGTGCCGGGGGCGGGTGCACATGCTGCGACCGTGCCTCGATTCTACCTGGGGAGAGCGCCCGGGCTCACTTTTTGGCGTTTCTCGGCAACCCTCGACTCGGAGCGCGTGACCCAGTTGGCGCGACTCGCGGCGCTTGAGCGGCCCCTGCCCGGGGAATTCATGAAGCGAATCGAAATGCCTCCGCCTCCCGAGCGCCTGCCCGCTCTCAGCGCACGACTCGGGAGAGGGGAGGCGGCCCCACTCCGTTTCCGAGGCCCGCTGCTCGCGTTCGAATCGGTGACGCCAGAGAGTTCTCTCCCGGGGAAAGCGCAGATTCACCCGCTCGGATCGTCGTTCGAAGAGAAGCCAGCCGCCGAGCCTGGAAGTCCCGGCGTTGTTCTGCAGGTAGCGGGCCAGGTGGTCGCGACCTGTCGTTCGCGGCGCCACTGGCCCGGTTGGGGCGCGGAATGCGTGGCGGAAACCGCGGAGACCGAACGGGGCCGTGGCTACGGCCAGGCCGTGTTGCGGGCCTGGTGCGAGACGATCCGTCGTCGGGGAGAGGTTCCGCTGGCGCGACCCGAATGGTCCGACCGGGGTGCTCTCGGATTGGCACGATCGGTGGGCGCGAGCTGCGTCGGCGAGGGATTCGAATTCGACTGAATTCGGAGACCGACTGGGGTCAGTCCGTCCAGCTCTGAAACAATTCGTTTGCGCGCCGGTGCTCTTCGTTGGCCGTGGCCGCGCGATCGGAATCTCGTTCGCGCACGCTCTCGGCGTAGAGGGACCAGGCTCGCCGGCGGATCTCGGCGTACTCCCGGAGGACATCGATTCGGCCCTGGACGGCCCGGCGCAAGCCCGTACTCGATGAAAGGTCGGAAATCAGCGGATCCCAGGGGTCGACGGCCTCGTCGAAGATTTGAACCGCGGCCCGGCTCCGGGACAGTGACCGTTCCTCGATTTTTTCCTGCACGTCGAGATAGGCCAGCGAGATCCCCTGTTCCAACTCATAAAGTCGATCCAGGGCTCGCTCGAGAAGCCCGAATTCCTCGACCAGGAGCTCCCACTCGCGTTCCCGGAAGCGGCCATCTTCGATCAGTCGCTTCAGGTGCTCCCCATAATTTCCGGGGGAGTCCCCGAGATTCTCAAGGCGCAGACGCGAGGTCCGCGCGAGCGGTAGAATTTCGAACTCGAGAAGATTTCGAAATTCGCCGACAGGAAGTCCATCGCCGTCCTTGGAAGTTCGCGCGGCTTCAAAACGGTTGAGCAGAAAATTCGATGTCGCCGTATAACGTCGCAGTTCGGCGTCGATCACGACCACGCGACGAGGCAAATAGCTGCCGATGGCGAAGAGCACCGCCAGCGTGGCCAGGCTTGCGGCCGCGGTAGCCCAGAGGCGGCTCGTTGCGGACCGAGCGCTGCGGAGAGCGACCCCGAAGACCGCACCGGTCGCCAGCCCTCCGATATGGCCGGGGTTGTCGACGGTGTTGTCGAGATAGCCTCGCCCCAGGGTCAGGCCGATCAGGAATGACGAGAGGAAGAGGTCCGAGTTCCAGAGTCGCTGCTCCGTGGGCCGAGGTCGACCCAGGGAGACGCAGAATAGAGCCCCGTAGACCCCCAGCACCGCGGCCGAAGCGCCGTGGCCGACGAGATCGGGACGGGCGGAGAGGCTCGCCAGGCTACCCAGTACCGCGCTTGCGATGTAGACCCCAAGGAAGGCCGGGCTTCCAATGCGTCGCTCCAGGAGGTTTCCTCCGAACCAGAGTCCGATCATGTTGGAGACGAAATGCGCCAGGCTCGAGTGAAGGAAGGCACAAGCCAGGAGGCGCCACCACTCTCCGGAGAGTGTCAGCGGGCCGAAGTTCCCTCCCCAGGCGATCAGTTGCTCGACCGGTGCGTCCTCCGTAATCGCCCCCCCTTCGGCCCAGAGGCCCACCAGGATGGCCACGTTCAAGCCGATGAGTGTTGGGGTGACCGGGGCCCGAGGAGACAGCGAAAAGGGCCGCTCCATCAAGGCGGACTCTTCAGCGAGGCTCCCCTCGGACGCGGCGTTCATACATCAAGGCCGATGGCGCGCATCAGGTCCAACGCATTGCTGTTCTCGACGATTCCCGGACGGAGGTGGTAGTCGAATTCGACACGCCCATCGGTTACGCGGTCCTCGAAATGGACGTTTGCGACGCAGAGTTCCGGCTCTTCTGCAATTCGGGTCAGGGCGAGATCGTGCGTCGTGACCAGGCCGATGCCGCCTCGCTCGAGAAGGCTTCGAATGACGCCTTGCGCTCCTCGTTGGCGATCGTGCGAGTTCGTACCGTGCAGGATCTCGTCAAGGAGGAAAATCGTTTTCCGTTCTCCTCCAGCGAGATCGAGAATTGCCCTGAGTCGGAGGATCTCGGCGTAGAATCGGGACGTTCCCTTCTGAAGAGAGTCGTTGACGCGAATGGACGCGCCGACCGCGAGGCGCGATATTCGCATTTGCCCTGCGCGAACCGGGGCCCCGGCCTGGGCCAGGACGAGATTGATTCCGATGCTGCGAAGCAGAGTACTTTTTCCCGACATGTTGGATCCGCTGACAATGAGCGCCCGTGTTTCCGCGTTGAGGGAGACGTCGTTGAGAACGTTTTCCGATTCGTGAACCAGGGGGTGGCCGAGTTCGACGCCCTCGAAGAGCGGACCGTCTTCTTCAGGGGCCAGTTCAGGAAAGACCGAACGCGGATTCTCGTAGGCATATCCCGAAAGGGAGGCGAGCGCTTCGAACTCTGCGGACGAATCGATCCACCGGGTGATCGCGGCCCCGTTTTCCTCCCGCCAACGTTCGATCGCAAAGGCAAACTGCGTACCCCACAAGAGAAGCGCGCCGATCGGAACGAAGAATTGGTTGAGTCGAGCATCGAGGAGTCGCTGCAACCGGTCCAATTGGGCGATTCGCAACGAAGGAGCGGGACCGCCGTCGCCGAGTCCTTCTTGCAATTGAACGAGCCGGGAGGTTTCGAACGACTCCGCCTCCAGGCGCTCAAGGAGAAGGCGGAGTAGGCCGAGGTCTCGCACGGGTTGATCCGCCTGGCGAATGACCGTGCGGACACGGCGGCGCCACGCGAGCGCGAATGCGATCTGCGCCAAGACAGCGACTGTGAAGGGAAAGGGCCCGGTGCCGGCCAGAATCCAGCTGGCTCCGGAGAGCGTCGTGCCGGCCGAGAGCAAGGCGGCGAGAAGAACGGGCCCCCGACGGGAGACGAGCAGGAGATCCTCATTGGCCCAGCGCGATACGGCGCGGGGGTCGAGCCGGCTTTCGAGGTCCTCCCCGAGAATGGCAAGGTCTTCCCGCAGGTCTAGCTGCGGGCGGAGTTCGCCGACGGCTGCTTGGCGGGCGCGAATTTCCATGGCGTCGGCGGGAGACCGAAGCCACTCGGCGAGTTGCTCTCGCCCGGCTTTTGTTCGGGCGTTGGAGAGAAATTCGAACAGGGAGCCCACGCCAAAGATGTCCAGATCGTCGCAGAAGGGGTGGTCGGCGTCGCGGAACTCTTCGCCCGCGTCGCCTTGGCCGGCCCAGTGCCCATCGATTCGAGATAAGCCACGGGCGTAGAATTTGGCGGCGCGCTCGGCTCGTCGACGTCGCCGGATGACCCGGTCATGGCTCACCAGGAGAAGAACGAATCCCACCGCGGGTGGGGCGATCCACGCCCCGGGGAGATCCGGAGGCCCGTAGGCGGCCCAGAGGAGTGCTGCGGTCGTGCCAAAGGCGATCAAGCGCGCGACGGAGAGTCGGCGTTCCCAGTTCTTCCAATACGCGATCCGATGCTCCAGGCGACCTCGGCGCTTGGAATATTCTTCTCTGGCGGGTGCGTTCATCGGTAGACCAGGAACGGGAGCCCGCCGCCCCGTAGCTCAGCCCGTTCGAGGGCGGTTGCGACGAAGGTACGGGCCTGGTCCACCGCCTCCTCGAGTGGGTGTCCCTTCGCCCGGTTGGCCGTGATCGCGGAGGCCAATGCACAGCCGGTTCCGTGTACCTCTCCGACGTCGATGCGGGTTCCCCGGAGCCACCGAAGCGATACCGCTGCGGACCTCTCGTCGCGCAGGGCGAGCAGATCGTCCGGGCGCCCATCGCGATGGCCCCCCTTGATAAGTGCGGCGGTCGCGCCGATTTCTCCGACCAGTCGCCGCGCGGACGTTTCGACGCCCGCTGCGGTAGAAACGTCTGTTTCCGTGAGCGCTTCGGCTTCGGGAAGGTTCGGAGTCACGAGTTCGACGGTTCCGATGAGATCGCGAAGCGCCGGTCGGGCGCGCTCCTCCAGCAAAACGCGGCCGTTGCTCGAGGAAAGAATCGGGTCGAGTACGATTGGAAGCCTTGCTTCGATTCCACTCAGGGCAAGATGAACGTTCCGGACTCCGTCATCGGTGGCCAGCATGCCGATCTTGATGGCATCGGGGGTGATGTCACCGAGCAGAATGCGAAGTTGATCGAGAAGTACCGATGGAAAGACGGGGAGGACGTCCTTGACGCCTCGTGAATCCTGGAGGGTGAGCGCCGTGATCGCCCCACAGCCGTGGACGCCGAAGTGCTGGAAAACGCGAAGGTCGGCCTGGAGTCCCGCCCCCCCTGTCGGGTCGGATCCCGCGATCGTGAGTGCCGTGTACATCGCCTGCAATGGTAAGATCGGCACTCGTGGGCCGCATCCCTCGGAGAAAAAATAGGAAGATCACCGGGTCGATTCTCGCTCCGGGGTGGGAAAGCTTCGTCCTGGGCTTTCTCGTGCTCGCCGCGACGTCGAATGTCGTGGCGGAACCGTCAAGCCGGGCCCCGTCGACCGTGATCCTGGTCTCCCTGGACGGGACTCGCCCCGTGGACCTGGGGTCCCTTTCGACCTTGTCCGACCTCGCGCAACGCGGACTTTTCGCGGAGAGGATGACCCCGGTCTTTCCCACGAACACCTTCCCAAACCATGTGAGCCTGGTCACGGGAGTTCAGCCGCAGAAGCACGGCATCGTCAATAACAGCTTCCGGGACCCCGCGCGGGGCGTCTTTCGAAAGCGCGACATTCCGTCCTGGATCGAGGTCGAGCCGCTCTGGTCTCTTCTGCAGCGCGAGGGGATTGCGTCTGCCTCCTACCACTGGGTCGGGTCCGAAGGCCCGTGGCCCGGGGGAGGAGGCCCCCTGTACTGGAAGCCCTTCGACAGCAGGACTCCCGAGATGACGAAGGTGGAGCAAGTCCTCGATTGGCTCCAGATCGAGGCCTCCTGCCAGCGCCCACGCTTCGTCACAATGTGGTTCCACGGGGCGGATCATCCCGGGCACGTTCATGGTCCCGGGAGCAAGGAGGTGAAGCAATCGCTTCGAGAGCAGGACAGGGCGATCGCCAGGCTGTGGGACGGTCTTTCAAAGGCCGGGCTTCGCGATGCCACGACGCTGGTCTTTCTCTCGGATCACGGGATGGCGGCTCCGACCTCGTCGGTCGACCTGGCCACGCAACTTGCCGAAGCGGGTGTCGAGGCTTCCGTGTTTGGTATTGGCGGATTCGCGACGGTGGACCTGGAAACGCCCTCGGTTCTCAACCGTGCGAAGGCCCTGTCCGCGATCCGGGAGGCCGGACTTCGGGGCTATCTTCGTGAAGAGGTTCCAGTGTCCCTCGCGGTGGATCATGAGCGCTTCGGGGACATCGTTGTGCTGGCGCCGAGTTCCACGGCTATCGTGCGCCCGGGGGTCGATCTCCGGGGCTTTCACGGGTACGAGCCATCCGATCCGGCGATGGCCGCTTTTCTCGTCGTCCTGGGCCCAGGCGTTGCGGCCGGCCAGGTGCTCCCCCGCGTGCGATCGATCGATGTTGCGCCCACGGTCCTGGCGCTCCTCGGGGTGGACGTTCCGAAGTGGATGGAAGGAAAACCAATTCCAGCACTGGAAACGGCCTACCGGGAAGCGACGCCGCCCCAAAGATTTGCGAAACTCCACGGATGCAAGATGGGACCGTCCCTTCCGTGAGGGCTTTACGAAGGCCGCTTGGGATTTTCTTCCTGGCCATCACCGCTGGCGTGCTTGGTTTTCCGGTGGGCGTATGCGCAGAGGAAGACGGGGCGCCCGGGGGCTGGTACGCGATGTCTGTCATCCAGGCGACGGGCCGCATGACGGTCACCCACCTCTGGTCCAAGGGCGATCTCTTCCGGTCCGTGAGTGTCATTCGGGGAGTGCCGATCGTCACCCTGGTCAACAAGAACACCTATTACACCATCAACGAGATGGAGAATATTGCACTCGCGGTGGAGCGAAGTCCCGGGGCCGTCGCCGAGGACGCTTCGAGGGGTCGGCCTTTCGCCAATGAGTTGAACATGTTGATCGAGCAGGGGGGGGAAAAGATCCGGGTTCAATCGGTGGCGGGCGCGATGACCACGGTCTGGCGCGTGACCGACGACGCAGGCCAGCGAACGGTCTGGGCGCTGGCGGGGGGACCGGCGGTGCCCATCCGGGTCGAAAATTTCGACCGGAAAAGCGGGGTTACTGGACAGGTCGCTTACGTGAACTGGCTCTACGACATTCCCATTCCAGATGAATTCTTCGAACCGTGGGAAGGCTTGAAGATTCGCCGGATGAGCTATCCCCAGTACTTGAAGGCCCGGGGGTTGGGTCCGGTCGGACCGGCACCGCCTCTCTTCAGCGAACTTCTGAACGGGCGAAAGCGGGATTGAGTTCGGGTTCTCAGTTGCCGACCCAGCGAATGTTGGCGTCGGCGATCGGCGGGTTCTTGGCCGCGTGGATGGCCAACTCGCGCGCGACGCGGCCTCCGAGTTCCTTGAAGATCTGGGCTGCGGGAGAGTCGGGGGCGCTCAGCACGATGGGATTTCCCTGGTCTCCCCCCGATACGATCTGCGGTTCGATCGGGACTTCCCCGAGAAACGGGACGCCCAATTCGTCCGCGATCCGCTTGCCGCCGCCCTCTCCGAAAATATAGTACTTGCGATCGGGGAGGTCCGGCGGGGTGAAGTAGGACATGTTCTCCACCACCCCGAGAACCGGAACGTTGACCTTGTTGAACATCTGCAGACCCTTTCGCGCATCGATCAGCGAAAGGTCATTTGCGGTGGTAACGATTACCGCTCCCGAGAGGGGAGCCTGTTGAGTCAGGGTGAGCGCTGCGTCCCCGGTCCCCGGAGGAAGGTCGATGACCAGGTAGTCGAGCTCTCCCCACTCGACGTCTGTCAGAAACTGCCGAATGAGTCCGTGGACCATCGGGCCGCGCCAGATCACAGGAGATCCTTCGTCGAGGAAAAAACCCATCGACATCAGTTTTAAACCGAATTTTTCGAGGGGGTGAATTCGTTTGCCCTCGGCGGAAGGCCTCTCCGAAATTCCTGTTAGGAGTGGGATCGATGGGCCGTAGACGTCGGCGTCGAGGATCCCTACGCGGGCTTCGCTCTGGGAAAGGGTTAGCGCCAGGTTGAGCGCGGTCGTGCTCTTGCCCACGCCGCCCTTGCCCGATGCCACGGCGAGGGTATTGCGAACCCCGGGAAGGATATTTTCATCTTCGGTGTTGGAGGTGGCGGCTCGCCGCGTGTTCGCGGTCATCGTGACATCGACCCCGGATACGCCCTCGATCGCGAGGACCCGTTCCCGGGCTTCGCGTTCGAACTCGGCCTTGATGGGGCACGCGGGGGTCGTCAATTCGATAGAGAACGAAACACGATCGCCATCGATTGCGAGATCCTTGATAAAACCAAGGTCGACGATGCTCTTGCGAAAGTCCGGATCGATGATCGGTCTCAAGGCGTCGAGGACCTGAGAGGGGCTCGGGGAATTCATGCGTTGGGTACACTCCGGGCGGGATTCGAGAACTGTGGAGTCTTCCGATCCGGTGCGCTCGGGCGCACCGAGAGGGTGCGGACGAGGGGTTCGGAAAGATTGTATCGGGGCCGAGTATACTCGATTCCGTTCGGCTGCCGAGGAGGGCAATTGCTCCGCTCCGGTGATCTCTTCGGTAAACCCCTGGCGGGAGGCGGTGGATGAGCGATCTCGATGATGCCCTGGAACGCTTCCAGGGTCGCGGATTCGAGTACGCCGGGGGATTGACCAACCACGGTCCCATGGCGGTCGAGGCACTGGCCGAACTCGGTCACCCGGCCCTGATTCCCGGATTCGTGGACGCGTACGAGCCACGACTTCCCCCGTTGGAGTCCGGCCGTTGGATTGCCCCCGCGCAACGCATGGCGGCCCGGGGTCGCGTCGAGCGGTTGGGAGATTGGAGAGTCACGTTCGAGCGAGAAATGGAAGAGGGCGACTGGTCGGACCTGGTTCGGCGCGAGGCGAGCACGATGATTGCGGGGCTCTTTTCTGGCGGGACCCATGGGCTCTTGCGGGTGGCCCACGCCCTCCGGGCGCTCGAACGAGACGAGACCCCGATCCGTCGCCGCGAACTGGCTTTTGGCCTGGCCTATTGGGCGGGTACCTACCAGGAGTTGCCCGGTGTGCCGGGACGGTGCGCGGAGCCGGGCTGGGGACCGGTAGAAATGTTGACCCGGGTCGAACCGATTTCCCCAGCGGATCGAGTCCCGGGTTTTTTCACCGAAGGGGTGAAGGCACTCGATTCCCACGCCCGATATGTCGAGGCGGTGGAAAAGATTGATCTCGAGATTCCAAGTCTCGACGCTTTTGTGGGGAAACTCTGCCGGTCGGCGGCGCGGCTCTACCTCCGGTCCCCCGGTGCGCGGATTGCCTACATCCATGCCGTGACGGCCCCGAGTGCGCTGAGGCTGCTTTTCCCCTACCTGGAGCCTGAGACCGCGCGCCGGGCCGCCGGGTACGCGCTTCAGGCTGCGGCCGCGCTTCATGCAGTTTCTTCATGCGAATCCGGGGAAGAGTCCGGCGCCGAAGTGAAAAAACTCGCGGAGGACCCCGCTGAAATTCGCTACCGGGCTGCCTGTTCTCTCGAAGAGCACGCGATAAAGTTCAGCGAAGCCTGCCTTCGAGAGGATGCGCTCTTCCCGGACCCCGCATTTCGGATTGCGGCGGCCGACGCGGCGCTGCATCTCTGACAAAGTGTCTCTGCTAGGTTCCGTTCCGTCGCATCGGATACGAGCGAAGCTCGACCAGAGTGGGAAAGTCGATGTCCGTTCCGGCAAGCCGTTGCGAACCCCTTGATCGCGCCCGGCAGGAGGAACCCTCTTGAGTCGAAATGTCTGCGAAGAACTACTGGAGATACTCCGCGAGATTGGTGTCCGCGAGATTTTTGGCGTTACGGGAGATGCCCTGAATCCATTTCTGGACGCGATCCGATACCAGGACCAGGTTCGCTGGATTGGTGTGCGGCACGAAGAGGCGGCCGCCTATGCTGCGACGGCGCAGTCCCAACTGACCGGTCGACTTGGCGTATGTGCAGGGACCGTCGGACCCGGTGCGCTCCACCTCCTGAACGGTCTCTACAACGCGAAAAAAGAAGGCGCCGCCGTCCTGGCGATCACCGGCCAGGTGCCGCGTTCTGAAATGGGGACCGGATATTTCCAGGAGGTGAATTTATCCAAGGTTTTCGACGACGTTTGCATTCACCAGGGAGTGATCGACGCGCCAGAACAAATGCCGCGGGTCGTGGAACTCGCGATCCAGAACGCCCTGTCGCACCAGGGGGTGGCGCGTATCGAAATCCCGAGCGACGTGGGACCGATGGCGGTTCCACGGGGGGGTGTGGCTCACCAGATATTTTCTTCCGACTCGGAAGTCGTTCCCCGTGACGACGAGCTAGCTTCCGCGGCCGAAATCCTCGATGGGGCCAAAAAGGTCACGATTCTCTCGGGGAGCGGCTGCCGCGGAGCGCGGGATGAACTCGTGGGCCTTGCCGAAAAACTCCAGGCTCCCATCGTTCACGCGTTGAAGGGGGCCGACGTGGTCGAGTACGACCATCCTCACTGGGTCGGTCTGACGGGCCTCATCGGAACCCACGCGGGCTACCGCGCGGTCGAAGATTGTGACGCCTTGCTGATGGTGGGAACGGACTTTCCCTACCGCGTTTTCTACCCCAAAAACGTGCCTGTGATCCAGGTCGACATCCGGGCCGAGCATCTTGGCAAGCGCTGCGGCGTCACGCATGGGCTGCTTGGGCACGCCCGTCCGGTTCTCGC
>JAZAOF010000124.1:0-7885 GCA_036228265.1 Myxococcota bacterium
TGACCCCCCTCGAACATCTCGAGTCGAGCGTGGGGAATCCGGTCCCGCAGTGCCCGCTGGGCCGCTGGCAACGCCAGCCCATCGTAAAGCCCCCCGCACACCAGCGTCGGGCACGAGACGGCCTGCAGTCGCTCCCAACAATCGTGCTGGGCCCGGGCCTGGAGTTGCCTCCGCTGGCCGGCCGACGCGGCCGAATCGGCTTTCGATCGTCGCGCCGACATTCCCGCGACCAGGCCTTCCACGGCTTCCGGATGACGCTTCGCCCACGCATCGTCGAATCGGTCGTCAAGAATTCCGATCATCCGTCGGGCCAGTTCCTTACCTTCCAGGTGCCAGATCTCGTGCAGGGGAAAGGACGAACCTCCCTCCCCTCCCGGCGACGTGCAGCACAGCGCGAGCGCCTCGACTCTTTCCGGATGTCGGCAAACCAGTTCCTGGGCGACCATGCCGCCGAAGGAAACACCCACCACCAGGACCTTGGACCAGCCGAGAGCCTCCAACAACGCCGCGGCATCGTCCGCGTAGTCCGCCATCGTCCACGCTGAATCCGGCGTCGAGGTCCGCCCCAGCCCGCGCTGGTCGTACGCCACCACGTCGAATGACCGCGGCAAGGGCCCATCGAACACGTTCGGCTTGTCCCGCAGATCACCACCGGTTCCGCTGATGAAAAGCAGCGACCTGCCCGCTCCCTGGCGCTCGTAGTAGAGATCGAGATCGCGCACCTTCAGCAACGGCATTGAATCCTCCAAGAGAGAGGCCCCTCTCGACACGGGAACGGGTGGTCCCGGGTGCCCGAAAACAGGATCGAGGCCCTCCGAAAGGAGAAGTCTACCGACTTCGCCCCGCCGGCGACCACCCGCGCACCATGCCGGACCGGCCAACACTCCCACCGGTTGCGTCCCAAACGAATCCGCCGATACTGAGGCCATGAGCCACACCCAACCGGGCGCCAATTCCCCGGCGAGCCGATGGGCGGCGCGCATCGCACTCCTCTTCCTCGCGCCCCTGCTCGTTTTTGGCCTCGTCGAACTCTTCGCCTGGTCGATTGGAGTCGAACCCGCCGCAACCTCCGAAGAGTTCAAGGACCGGAAGGTCATCGACGACTGCCGCTGGCATCCCGACCATCTCGAGAACAATTGCGCTCAAGCCATCCGCCCCGAGGACGGCACGCGCCGGATCTATGTCCTGGGAGCCAGCAGCGTGCTGGGGCATCCATTCGGAGAGACACGCAACATCCCCCATTTTGTCGCCGAGCACCTCGACACGCTCTATCCCGGCGAATACGAGGTCATCAACCTGGCCATGCCCTGCAAGGGCTCGTTCTATGTTCGCCAATGCGCCGAGAGAGCCATCGAGACGCGCCCGGAGGCGGTTGTCGTCTACAGTGGACACAACGACTTCTCCGGATTCATGAGTCGATGGCCCGGCCTCCTCATGTGGATGGAGCGCTCGGGCTGGTGGGTGATCGAATTGCAGCGCCTGTTGGCTCGCACTCGCAGTTGGACGCTGATCAATCCCCGTGTCGTCGAACCACTGGAGTTCGCCTACGACCCCGGGGCCGACCTGGCCCCGCCGGACGTGGCTCGAGCCTTCGCCACCATCCTTGAAGGCTACGAGGAAAACCTCGAGAAGGTCCTCGAA
This sequence comes from Myxococcota bacterium, assembly GCA_036228265.1. Lineage (GTDB taxonomy): Bacteria > Myxococcota_A > UBA9160 > UBA9160 > UBA4427 > CAJXIC01. The sequence goes on from JAZAOF010000124.1 coordinate 1,642, forward strand.
CGCGCCCGCGAAGAGAAAACTACCGTGATCTGGGTAACCCCGGTCGGAAATCTTTCCGAGCATCCCGTCTCCAAGAAAGACTGGGGACTCGTCTTTCTGCAGAACAAGCGCGACGCAAAGGACGCAAAACCGTGGTCGCTCGAGTACGCCCAGGGGATTGTGGCATTTCGGGAGCAACGCTTCGACGACGCCATCGCCGCGTTCAAAAGGGCACGGGACCATTTCCCCCGAACCCGCGCCCCGGCGCTGCTGAACGAGCGACTGCGCGAACTCGATGCGAGCCACGAAGACCTCCACCTGGTCGACTTCGAGGCGCAACTCGACGCGATCGGTCGCGAGGAAGGGATCGGCTGCACCTTCTTCGGCACCGATGAATACTGCGATGGCGTCCATCCCAACCCGAGAACCAACCGCTTGATCGGCCACTCCATCGCCGACCGCATCTCTGAACTCCGAGAGGGCCAAGCCCGATAAAAACCCTGGAGGCGCGCCATGGAGGCGCCTACTCGCCCCGGTCAGTGGCGAACGTTCCGGTACAGACTCCACCGGGGCGTCGACGCCACGCGGACCCCGTCACCCGGCGGCGGGATCGGCTCCGTACTGGACCCGTCCACGATGAGCATGTAATCCGCCTGCCCGATCCAGAGCGGCTCGACCCCCCCTCGACCATCGCTGCGAACGCGATGCTGCCCGAGAAAGCGACGGCGTGCGCCGATCGGGACGTGGGCATCGGGCCAGATCCCGGTGACGAAGCCCCCTCCCCGGGCGAGGTAGTACTCGGGTGCGTGATCCAATACGGGGGGAGCGTACCCCGGAATTCCAAAGTCGTAGGGAACCTTCGCCACGCTGAGAATCCGCCCCCGTTCCACCTGGGAGAGAACCGTATCGAGTTCGATCATCGCCTCGTTGAACCGAACGGTGAAGATCGCGAACACGACCACGAAAACCGTCGACGTCGTTGCTTGAACAATACCCACCGTGTTTCGAAATCGACCCGCGGAAAGACCGGACCAGGCCACGAGGTACAGGGCCACTTCCACGAAGACCAGGAAGCGCCAATTCACGTTTGTCGCGGTGGCGTTTCCGATGCGGAGGGTCAAGGGAGCCACCACGTAGATCGCGCCCTGGATCAGCAGGGACGCAATCCCCATCCGTGCGTAGCGATCCGCCCGCCGCTCCGAGACCAGGATCCGACTTCCGAGCCGCCAGACCAGGACCCCCACCGAGATTCCCGCGACCCCAACCAGGCCCGCGTGCAACACCACCTCGACTCCCCCGCCGACATCCACGACGTAGTCGACCACCTGGGCCCACGATGCTCCAAAGAAGGGAAGGAACGTCTTGCCCGCACCGCTCCCAAGCAGCCATTCCCACAGCGTGGGAACCAGGGGAAGACTGGCAAAGCCCACGACCCCGACGGCGGGAACGACACCCTGGCGACCCCGGCCGAGGACGAAGGCCAGGACAAACCCCGCCCACACGACGAGGAGGAACACATGGCTGAGAGTGGCCAACAGGCCACACACCGCCGCCACGGCCAAAAACCGCCCCCGCCTGTCTTCGTCCCACCGAAGCAGGGACCAGAGCCCCCAGAGCACCCATGGAATTCCCACGAACGTGGCGACGAATCCGAACACGAAGACCCGCGAATACACGATCAGGGGGCTGCAGAGGACCGCCCACGACGGTGCGCCCAGTTGTCGAAATAGAGCGGCGAGCCCAAGAGTGGTCGCCACCGCGTAGATGGCGACGACCGCGCGGATGCCCCACTCCACTCCAAGCGCCGCAATGGCCCCGCTGAGATAGAGGTAGCCGAGGTAGTACGGGGATTCGGAGAAACGCAGCTGATAGAAATCGGTGGCGGGTCCGCCGGTCCCGGCGAGTTGGACGATCACCGACGCGATGGCGCTATGGCCAGGGAGATCCACCGAAGGAACGTAGGTCCCGAAAGCCAACGGGAGCAATGCTCCACCGAGCGCCAGGCCCGTCGCCCAGCGCGTCGATTTCGGCGAGGCTGGCGTCACGAAGAGCGACCCTCGCCCATTGTCCCGATATCCCCAAACGGCGAAGCGCGAAGGCGCTCCGGCGCAGAGCCTCCGTTGATCGCATACTCGATCAGGTCGAGCGTATCGTCGGCAACGTAGTCCCAGTCGAAACGCTCCGCCCATGCGAGCCCCTTCGCCGCGAGGTTTTCCCGGACCCCCTCCTCGCCCAGAACCCGAATCAAGCCCCGCGCCAGGGCTTTTGTCTCGCCGCAGGGAAACAACAACCCGGTTTCGCCGTCTCGAACCGCGTCACGAAGACCGTGCACGTTCGACGAAACACTCGGTGCTCCACACGCGTTCCCCTCGATCACGGTCATCCCCCAACCTTCCTTTTCCGAAGTGTTGACCGTAACCGCTGCACGCCTCAACCACTCGACCTTCTCGTCTTCGGAGACGAAACCGGCAAAGGTCACCTCGGCTTCGAGGCCAAGCTCGCGCGTGCGTTGCTCCAGGGTCGGGCGGTCCGACCCCGAGCCAATGATCACCGCCCGGGCTCCCGGAACCGAACGAAGCACCTCGGGAAGCGCCTCCAGCAGATCGCCGGCCCTCTTGTAGGGTTCGAGACGACCGATCCAGACGATCAAAGACGCGTTGCACTCCTCTTCCCCCTCGGAATAGACCCCTCGATCGACACCTGGGGGAACCACCCAGACGTGCTCCGCCGGAATACCGCGCTCGATCAGGTCGTCTTTGGTGCTTGGCGAAATCGCCAGCAGCGGAACACGCCGGTACGCCGTTGGAATTCCGCGTTCGGCCAGCCAGGTCACCGCGGCCACCGGAGCCGCAACCTGCTGGAATGCAGTATCGCCAAACAGGTGGTGCACGATTCCAAAACAGGGGCGATCGACGAACCAGGGACTGAAAAAGGGAAGCTTGTTGAGCACATCGACCACCACGTCGATGTTTTCACGTTTCGCCAGGCGCCGTGCAACCGCTGGCACGAGACCGTAATAGAAATAGCGATTGGCCAGTCGCCGCACCTCGATCCCATCGATCCGTTCACGCCGGGCGCTTCCCGGAAACGACGCCGCGAGAAGAATCACCTCGTGCCCGCGCTTGGCCAGCCTTCCGAAAATCTCGAAGATATGGACTTCAGCGCCTCCCGCCAACGGGTTGGCGGGGTCGCGCTCGTTGATCAAGAGGATCTTCCTCGGCATCCGGACCAGTGTATCCTGCGCCGAGCGAAAAATCGGCCCCCGAGAACTCAGCGTTCGTTTTCCGTTCGCTCCATTGCGGAGCCGAGTGCTCCGGCAATGACTTCCGCCAGGAACCGATTCCCCCGCTCGTTCATATGGGGGTCCCCATCGAGGTAGAGGCTCTCGACATCGAGCCCGCTCGCTTGCCGCCGGAGAAAGACCTGCATGGCATCGAGGGTCTGGGCACCGCTGCCGTCTACCACCTCTTGAAGACGCGCCATGTGTTCGTTTCCACGAGCCCCGAGGATCAGAAAGGGCAGGTCGAAATAGCCGCTCTTGGAGTAGTCCCCGCCGTGGACCAGGGCCGGCCGATCGGGGTAGAAAACAACGAGCACTTCGAACCCCCGCTCGCGGCCTCGGGAGACCAGGTCCTCGACCATCCAGCCGATCTTCTCGATCTGCCATTCGGCCTGGGCGTCGCGATCCGATTCGGGAAGCGTCCCAAACGGATCACTGCCGGTGAGGTACCCGGCGACGAAACCGTACACCCGGCTTTCCTTCAGCGCTTCGGGCACGACACTCCGCAATTTCAACTGGAGATAGATCCAGTTCTTCCACGCGGGAACCGGCCCCCACTGCTCCCCGTCAAAATCGTAGAGCACGTTGGCTCCCGCAAGATCCTTGGGTTCGATGACGAGAACCACCCAGTCGGGATTGAGTTCCTGGAGTTGCCGAACAAAGAGCGTGTAGGCCTGGTCGACATTGTATCCGGGCACACCGGCATTGATGACTTCCACGTCCGCTCCCCAGGGTTCGCGCCCCTCCAGGACCTCCTCGAGAAGAGCCGGGTAACTGGAGGCGTACTCCAATTCATGTCCATAGGTATACGAATCACCGAGCGCGATCAGCCGCGGCCCACGTGGATTCGCCGAGATCTCGGGGCCTCGCAATCCGAGCGAATTGGTATCCAGGGCGCCGCCAGGCCGAAGCGAATAGATCAGGTCAGGGTCCGCGCGATAGACGCGCGGGGAACCAAAATGAAGCCACGGGGACTCGGCTCCTCGTGCCCGCAAGATCAACTCGAAGACTCCGAATACCAACGCGAAGGAAAAGCAGACCAACGCAATCCGGAGAACGACCCTCAAGGCGTTTCTCCGGGAACTCGAAACTGGACGACATCGCTCTCTTCGTAGCCGTAGCGAATCGCCTTGGCTTCGATCTCATCGCCGGCAACGGCAACGAAGGCCCCGCCGTAAAGGTCCCAGTCCGAAACCGCACCTCGACCGTTTCGGCGAAAGCCGATGGAGGCGCCGGGCGTGGCCGAGTCGAGAACAACCCTCTCCCCCCCGCCGGCTGCAGGCACGATGCGAACCGATGGCGGACTCGTCGTGGGCTGCACCCCTCCCGGCCAGAAGCCTTCAACCAACTCGGGTTCCGGAATCGCTCCCTGGTCGGGGATCGCGGCGAGCCAGGCGTCGAGTTCTCCCCGCATCCGCACCAGGGTCGCTTCGTGCTCGCGATCGCCGGCCCGGTTGCGCACCTCGTCGGGGTCCTCGGGGAGAAAATAAAGCTCCTCCCTGGGGCGCGGAGAAGCAAACCAGAGGGCCGGGGGGCCCTCCAGTTGGCCCGCTCGATCCAGTTCCCAGAGTTCCGCCATCACGTCGAGGTGATCTCGAAAAGCACTGGGGAGCGCGCCGGCCTGCTCGGGTCGGTAGTTCCGAATGTATTTCCATTGGCGGTCGCGCACGGCACGGACCCGGTCTTCGACTTCATCCATCCGCTCGCGCGCGGCGAAAATCATTTCTCGGGGCGGGTCGCTCCCCGGGCCCACGAAGGGTCGCCCTTGCATCCACGAGGGCGTCGCCAACCCCGCCCAGGCGAGAATCTGCGGCGCGAGATCGATGAACGACACAAGCCGCTCATCGACCTGCCCGGGCTCGAGACCGTCCGGCATCCACTTTCGAGGCCACCGGATGACCATCGGAACCCGAATTCCGGAGTCGTAGACTTCCCGCTTGGCGCGGGGCAGCCCGTCGCCATGATCGGTTGTAAAGACGACGATCGTCGAATCCGCGAGGCCCGCGGCCTCGAGTTCGGAAAGAATCCGACCCACCTCGGCGTCCATCAAGGCAATGTTTCCGTAGTGCCTTGCCAGGGTCTTTCGCACCACCGGCGTATCGGGGTAGTACGACGGAACCTGGACTTCTTCGGGTAAAACGACCTCTTCGTAGCTCCACTCGTTGCCCAGGTGCGCGAGCCTCAGGCTCGCTTCAATCCCATCCCGCGGAAAACGTTTGGGAAAGAGTCCGCTCTCGTGGGTGACAAAGAAGTTCTGCATCGCGAAAAACGGCCGCCCTTTCGGACGATCGCTCCATTCGACGAAGAACCCGTTCTCATCCCAGATCGTGAAGGGTTCACCAAACTGGTAGTCGGTCTTTACCGAGTTGAGCGTCGCATACCCGGCGGCCCGGAGAAGTTCGGGAAACGCCTTGACCTCGGGAGGCGGAACTGCGTCGTAGCCCTGGGGCTCGAGGCCCGGCTTTCCTTTTCCGTAGCTGCGGGTGCGCATGGCGTGAGCACCGATCGAGGTTTGGTACCGACCGGTCATCAACGCCGCGCGGCTCGGCGCGCAGACGCCGGCGGTCGTAAAGGTGTTGGGGAACCGTACGCCCTGCTCCGCGAGGCGGTCGATGTTGGGCGTCAACGCCACGGGGTCGCCGAAGGCTCCGATGCGGGGACTCATATCCTCAGCCACCAGGAGAAGGACGTTGGGCCGCTCCTCGGGAGATGCAAAGGCCACCGCGGCAAACACGAGGCCGAGCCCAAGGACCCCGGCGTAGGAAAGGGGATTCCAGGGCCTCAGAGCTCACGCTCCCGGCAAAAGGAGATCGGGCCGAGCGCCGACGACTCGACCTGCGGATCGATCGGCTTCGTCCTTGCGTCCAAGGGGCGCATTGCGGCCCACTCTATCACGCGGTTCGGCGCAGAACCCTTCGGCGCAGGAGCCCAGTGACATTTTAGTTAGGTCCCGTATAATATGGTTATGAACCACCTGGATCTGCC
>JAZAOF010000125.1:0-7119 GCA_036228265.1 Myxococcota bacterium
TTGCGCAACATGAATCGACGGAGTACGAGCTTTGTCAGGTACCAGGTTCCGCGTGCCAACCCGGCCACCGCGTCGTAGGCGTCGAGCTTCATGGTCAGCATCGGGGCATTCTCGTTGTAGCCGGCGTTGTTCACGAGAACGTCAACGCGCCCGGGACCACTCTTGATCTCCTTGATCATTGCGTCGATCTCTTCGGCGTTGGAGAGATCCGCTCGCAGGCCGAATGCACCGGGAATCTCGGAAAGGAGTTTCTTCGCCTTATCGGCGCTCGACCGGTAGTGAAGACCCACCTGGAAGCCTTCCGCGGCCAACTTCCTGGCGCACGCTGCTCCGATGCCGGTCGCTGCACCGGTGACGATCGCTACCGGAGCTTCGCTCATCGCTCCATCCTCCCGCCGCGAGAACGCTCGGAGGGCAGCGGGTAATCCCCGTAATCGATATCGCGGAAGAGTCCAACCTTGGCCTGCTTGACCGCGTAGATCTCCTCGCCATCGACAAGGAGCCGAGCATCACCGATCACGATCGAAGCGCCGTGCTGGGGAATCTCGGTGTAGCGGCGAATGTCCACCTCGTAACGCACGACCTTGTCGTGCGGGCGGATCTGGCCGAAGAAATCGACTTCGCCACATCCGAGCGCACGTCCGGACCCGAGCCCTCCGCGCCAGATGCAGTAAAAGCCCAGCATCTGCCAGATCCCATCGACCCCGAGACAGCCGGGCTGAACCGGATCTCCGTCGAAGTGACATTGAAAAAACCAGTCGTCGAGATGGATGTCGCGTTCGGCCACCATCCGGCCGCGGGACTTTTCCGCCGAGATCTCGAGCACACGATCGAGCATCAGCATCGGCGGCGCGGGCAGTCGAGCCCGAAAGTGCTCCGGCGGATCCGAGACGAGACGACCGTACGAATGCGCCAACAATTCGGGCTTCGAAAAGTGATCCCGGGAAAGAACTTCATCGTACTTCACGAGTCGGCGCCCTCCCCGGAAAAACGCATCAAGTACCCGGACCATGTAAGCCCGGATCCCACTCCCACGACAGCGATATCGTCCTGTGCGGACCACTTGTCCCAGTTCATCGAAATCACCGTGGCGGCGCTGGCGGCCGCCGTGTTCCCATACCACTCGACATTCGCGTGGTGGCGGTCCGCCGGAATCTTGCAGCGGCCGCAAACCGTCTCGAGCATTCGCAGGTTGGCCTGGTGTCCCACGAAATGGAACGCGCGGTCGCCGCCCCCGTGATCGGCCTGGAGAGCCCGAAGGATCCGCGAGGTCTTCTTGATCGCGAACATCTGGACGGTACGACCTTCCTGGTGAAAGTGACCGATGCGCGGAACGACCACCTTGTCCGCTCCCGCCGGGCTCGAAATAAGGCTGGTGTCCATGATTTCGGCGCGCCCGGGCTCCACCAGGGAGACCACCGCCGCCGCCGCCGCATCTCCCCAGAGCACCGCGGAGGAGCGGTCGGTGTAGTCGACGGTTCGCGTCAAGCCCTCGGGCGTCACGATCAGGATGAAGTTCGGCAGGGACTCCGGCTGCATCCGGGAGAGCAGGTAGAGCTGGGTGAAGAAACTCGTGCAGGCCGAGTTGATGTCGAAGCTCGGAACTTCAATCTCGAGTTCGCGAGCAATATTGCACGCCTCGGCCGGCGACGCCGTGTCCGTGGCCGACGAGCCCGCGATGACCATGCCGATTTCGGAAGGCTCGACCTGCGCACGCTGTAGCGCCATGCGCGCGGCCTCGGCACCGGTTTGGGCGTTCGAAAAATTTGCCGCCTCAAGCGCTTCTCGCGGGTCGCGATTCCGCGTTTCACGGATGTAGTCGAGAGGAAGCATCGTCCGGCGGGACCGAATTCCGACGCGATCGAGAATCCATTCGTCGTCGGTCCCGATGTCGAGTTCCTCTAGGAAGCGGTTGGTGATCTCGGCGTCCGGGTGGAAATGACCGAGTCCGTGGAGGTGGAGTGTCAACGCGTTACTCCCGACACGTGCTCCCCCCCATCGACGCGTATGACTTCGCCATTGATCCAGGACGCTTCCTCGAGGGAAAGGAGATAAATGACGTCGGCCACATCGCGAGGCTCGGTCAAGCGCCCCCCTGGGTTGCGAAGGCGGGCCTGGGCCACGAGTTGTTCGTTGCCGGGAATCGCTCGGAGGGCGGGGGTATCGGTAATGCCCGCCTGGATCACGTTGCATCGGATCCCGTGGGGTCCGTACTCGACGGCAATCGAACGGGCCAACGCCTCCAAGGCCACCTTGGCGCTCGATACCGCGGCGTACCCCTTCCAGGCGAGCGTATTTCCCTCGCTCGTCAGGCCAAAGATACGCGCGTTTTTTGCGAACAAGCCCCGCTCGAACAAAGCCTGGGTCCAACCCAGCAGGCTGGTCCCCATGCTGAGGATCGTGCGAGCGAAATCGTCCTCGGAGAGATACGAACTCGCCGAATAGACCGGCGGCGTTGCCAACGGATGAAGCCCATCCTCTCCCGCGGCCAGTAGCTCATCGGCTGCAGCGATGACAGCGTCGGGCTCGACGCCGAGCTTTTCCGCCAGGGCATGCGGCGCCGAGCGGGGCAACCGAGCCTCCGGCGCAATCAGCTTCAGATTGCCGAAAGCGATCGAGTGGAGGAGGACGCGAACCCGGCCATTCTCGCCCATCACACCGGGGAGTTCATCGAGGACTCCCGCGCGCTTCTCTTCCGAGATGGCATCGACGTTCCAGGATTGGAAACCGACCCCGAGGCTTCGAAGCTTTTCGAATTCGGGCTCGATCTGGCGCATGGCTCCACGCCGGTCGCGGTGCACGATGCAGAGGTTCAAGCCCTGCTCGGCGAGCTTGCGCGCCGTCGCCAATCCGAAACCACTGGAACCACCGAGGATCAGCGCCCAGTTCCCCTCGTCGAACGCGGTTGCCACTGTTTCCCCTCCTCTGAGGATGTCGGTCTCGAAGCCCGAACGGAACTCCGGACCCGGTTGCGTCGCGATCGCCAGCCTAGCTCGCCGGGAACGCGCGCCACGAAAACCCACTGGGAGTTCCCGTCCCCTATTAAATGCTTGGATTCACGGCCTTTTCCGTGATTCGATGCCCGAGAAGCACCCCGGACCGATCTCTTACCGGCGCTCCCAGGAAAGCTCCCGGCCAGTATGCCGCCGGGTCAGGCATCGTCAACATGCGCGCCGAGACCCAACTCGGCCAGCAGGCCCGGAAGAAACTCTCGGCGCCCAACACGGACCTGGACCCCGCCCGGAAGAGCCCGGGAAAGCTGCCTGAAATAGCGACGATCGGTGCGGCCCTCGACCACGACGACCAGTCCGCGATCGTCCTCGCTCCGGATCAACCGACCGGCCATCTGCTTCAGGTGGAGCAGCATCTTCCCCAGAGCGAATCGCATGAACGGGTCGCCGCCCGCCTCCCGGATACGAGACTCCCGACGCCGCCGCAATTCGGTAGGCACTTCGAACGGAAGCTTTTCGATCACGACCGCCTGGAGGTCGTTTCCAGGAATATCCAGGCCTTGCCAAAAGGTCCGGGCACCGAGGAGCACCGCCCCACCGCGGGCACGACAGAAGCGTTCGACCAGAGCCGACGGGTCGTCACTGGCGCGTCGGGGTGCCAGGATCTCGAAGCCTTCACCTCGGAACTCTTCGCTCAAGAGTTCGGCTACCCGGTTCATCCGGCGCAGGCTGGTAAAGAGCCCGAGTGTTCGCCCGTCCAGTCGCCGAACGAGGTCGGCCAACACCGCCGCGGTCTCGTCGACCAAATCTCCCTCCGCCTGTTTCAAGGCCGCGAAACGCATGTGCGCGGAATAGGGAAATGGGCTCTCGACCGCGACCTGCGAGACGGGCAGAAGACTGCGCTCGGACATCTCCAATTCGCCCAAAGCCGCGAACACGTCCCCTCCGACAAAAAGACTCGCGGATACCGCGGCGAACGATTCGAGCCGGGACAGAAAGGCCTCGTGAAATGCCGGTGCCGGCGAAACGGCGCGGATCGACAATTGCCAGTGATCAAAAGGGCTCACGAGCTGCTCAAAAGCCGAAACCGCTTCGTCCGAGCGGTCGGAGAAAGCCTCTCGAAGACCGTCGGCCGCCAGCCGGAGGTCATGGGCCGCGCTCTCCACGGGCGAAGGCCCGTCTTCCCTCTCCTCGCCGTCGGCCACCCGGGCTTCGGCGTCACGCCGCATGGCTTCCGAGGCCACCTGCTCCAGGCGCTGGGCCGCGGTGGTCGCCAACTCCGCGGCCAGCGGAAGCCGATCCGCAGCGTCCTCGGGCAGGTGAACTTCTCCATATTCACTCGCATCGTCGTAGAGAACACGGCCGAGCGCGCTCAGGTCCGCATAGAGATCGCGACGCCACGCCCGGGCATCCCTTCCAACCCCTCGGCGGGCCGGACGCGCCAGGCCCGTGCCGACCCGGCCCCGATCCGACGGGCGGCCGAAAATCTCATCCACGCGCTCGATGATTTCGTCTGGGCGCACGACGGTGGCGTAGACCTCGTCGGCCACTCCCGCGAGCTCGTGCCCCTCGTCGGCGATCGCGTGGGTGAAGGAGGGATAATCCGGCGGCCAGCGCAGCAGCAGGTCGTGGTTGGCAACGATGAGATGCGCCCTCGCCAGGGCGGATCGACGCCGCCCGAACGGACAGTCCCGCCGCCGGGCACACTGTTCGCGGCTGCACTGAACGGGGCGCGATGCCACCGAGCGCCGCAACAGGTCGCGCAGAGGCGGATAGCGACGGAGCAGGGCGGCCGGAATCGCCCCAATTTCACCGTGGGTCCGCGTGCGCACGCAAGCCATCAACACGGCGTAGGCATAGCGGTCCTCCTCGAAGATCGATCCCTGGCGCCCCTCGTCCAGCACGTGCTTCGATCGGCGCTCGCACACGTAGTTGGCGCGCCCCTTGATCGAAAGAGCGCGAAGCTCGGGATAGCCCAGCATGCGCGCGGCGCTACCGATGTCCTTCTCGAGCAGTTGATCCTGGAGAAGCTTGGTTCGCGTCGACACCACGATCGGTTCGCGAACGCCGCCCGCTTCACGCTCCATCGCGAAGGGAATCGCAGCGGCGAGATACGCGAGAGACTTTCCGACGCCCGTGCCTCCCTCGATGAGAAGCGCCCCTCCCGAATCGAAGTTGCGAAAGAAGTGGCGGGCGAGATCGACCTGCTCTTTTCGAATCCGGTACCCGGGAAAGTGCCGCTGGCCTCTTTCCACATCGGACAGGGCACTGGCAATGGCCTCCTCGTCGAAGGCCACGGGCTTCTCGGCGCTGGGTCCCACCTCGATGTAGGCACTCGACCCGCTTTCGGAATCCACATCCAGTTCCTGGCCGAGGAGGGCGAGCCAGGGAGACTCGGGGGCGTAGCGCTCCAGTGCTCTGCGAGCAGTGAGATAACGCGAAGCTCCCGAACCCGCCCCGTCGGAAATTCGAGACAACACGCGGGCGGTATCGAGGGCATCGTCGAGTGCCCGGTGTCGCTCCTCCGCGGACAGGAGCATGCGCGTAAACGACTCCAACCGTAGATCCGGTGCGTCGGGATGTGTGAGGGCGAGCAGGTCCTGGGTGTCGAGGAAAACGGCATCGGCAAAGGAAGGATCCACGCAGCGCGTCAGGAAGGTGCGCTCGAAGTCGGCGTTATGGGCGATCAAGACGCGGCCCGCCAGGAGTGCCGTGATCTCTGCCGCGACCTCTTTTTTCGTAGGAGCATCGCTCACATCCGCATCCGAGAGCCCGGTCAGGCGGCGAATCAATAGCGGCAGGGCCGTGCGGGGGCGCACCAGGGTCTGGGCGGTCGTGACCTCGGATCGATCTCGATCAAAGCAGACGGCACCAAATTCCAGCAGCTCCGCGCTGGAATCGTCGGGAAGGCCCGTGGTCTCAAGATCGACCACCGCCAGCGGACCGATCGCCCGGGTGAAGTCGGCGAAGGCGCGTGCGGAGATCGCGAACCTTTCGGCGTCGCCCGCTTCGATCTTCAGCACAACGCTCCCGCAACCTGGGCGCGGCGGCGTTCCCGCCCCCTAGACGTAGGTCGACCCCTTGTACTCGCGATCCTGGCGAATGACGACGTTCACGAGAGCCGGCTTCCCGGAGGCCGCGGCCCGGTCCAGGGCCGGGCGGATCTCTTCGGGCCGCTCCACGAACTCGCCGTGACCGCCCAGGGCTTCCACCACCTTGTCGTAACGCGTGAAGTTCAGGAGGGTCCCCTGCAAACGGTCCCATCCGTAGATCGTGCCCTGGGGACGCATCATCTGGCCCCAGGCGCCGTCATTCCCGAGGACCCCGATCACCGGGAGACCAAAACGAACCGCCGTGTCGAACTCGAAACCGTTGAGTCCGAAAGAACCATCTCCGTAGACGATCACCACGCGTCGATCGGCGTTGGCCAGTTGAGCGGCCAGGCCGAAGGGCATTCCCACGCCCAGGGTTCCCAGAGGGCCCGGATCCATCCAGGCTCCCTCGCTCTTGACCGGGAGGATCTTCGCAGCGGTGGCCACGATGTCGCCGCCATCGCCAATGACGATCGGGTCCGCCAGCTCGTCCAACCAGTCGCGAACTTCTCGACACATCCGCTGGGGGTCGATGGGGGTCTCGTCGCTGTTCAACGCCGCCTCCACCTTCTGCTCGGCCTCGACCTCGACCGCGCGGAGTTCATCCCGCCAGGCGGAAAAATCGAGAACGACTCCCTGGTCTTTCATCTCCTCCAGCAACAGATCGAAGCTACAGGCAAGATTGCCAACCAGCGGGACATCGGTTGAACGGTTCTGGCCGATCAACGTCGCATCCATCTCGAGTTGAATGATCTTCGCGTCGGCCGGAATCGTCTGCCCAAAGCGCATCCGGAAATCGAGCAGGGTCCCCGCCAACAGGATGCAGTCGATCTTCTCCAGGGCCACGCGCCGAGAACGATTGAGAAATTCCTCGGAATCCGGCGGGACGGTCCCGCGCCCCATCCCGTTGGTATAGGTCGGAATGTGGGTCTCCCCGATGAAACGATTCATCGATCCCGCCGCCTGTGACCACTTTACCGAGGTCCCGGCCATGAGCATCGCCCGCTGGGAGTTGCGCAGGAGATCGATGGCATTTCTCACCTCGCCGCGATCGGGGGAGAGCCGAGGCGGAGCCG
>JAZAOF010000126.1:0-5927 GCA_036228265.1 Myxococcota bacterium
GCCAGGGCTACACGGGCCCGAATCAGGTGTTGGTACGCGGGGACGGTCATTTCATCAGCGACGGCCAGGGCCTCCTCGAAGCGCTCCGAGTAGAGAAGCGCCTCGGCGTAGTAGGCGAGCAGGTTCGGGGCCGGGTTGGGGGTTTGATCGATGCCCTGCTTGGTGGCGTCGGCCGCGGCCGCGTAGTTTCCGCGGATCATGTGATGTCGCCCGAGATCGAACCAGATTCCCGCGCTGGCGCCTTCTTCGGCGAGTTCGATGTCGTCGAGCAGGAGTTGTTCCGCTTCGTCGAAGCGTTCGAGCTTCTCGAGTCGTCGAACCAGTTCGTAACGGTATACCTGGGCGGAGGGATCTTTCTCGAGCTGCTCTTCGAGAATTTCGAAAATGCGATCCTCTCGCTCGATGAAGTCGTAGAAGCCGAGAATCCCAGTGAAGGTGACCTCGGCGTCCCCAAAGTCCTCGAAACAGCCCTCATAGAGCTCTTCCGCTTCCTCGAGCCGGCCGTCTTCCGCGGCAAACATTGCGTTGGCCACGCAGAAACGCGCGGTGAGATCCTCCGAAGGGCTCGATTCGCGGAAAACCGCTTCGACCCCGGCGAACGCGTCTTCGGCCTCGTCGAAGCGCTTCAGTCCGATCAGCGCGGCGGCGCGGTCGGGGAGGATGTTCTGGTTCTCCGGGTCGATTTCGAGAACGCGGTCTGCGTCCGCCAGGGCCTGATCGTAGCCTTGGCGGGATCGGATGCGGGTGTGGGCGCGAATCTGAAGCGCTTCGATGTTGTCGGGATCCACCTCGAGGACGCCGTCCATCAACTTGATCGATTCGTCCCAATTGCGCGCCCCGAAGGCTGCAGAAACCGCCTCGAAGGCCGCCTTTTCGTGCCACTCGGGGTCTTCCGTCGCCCGCAACAGGGACCATAGGGCCATGCTGGATTGCCCGGTGCGGTTCAGGGAGAGCCCGATCCGGTAGAGGGCCTCGGGGTTGTTTGGGTCCTGGGCAAGAGCAACGCGGAGAGGTTCGATGGCCCCCGCGAAGTCTCCCTCGGCCTGTTTTTCTCGCGCCTGCTCCATGGGGTCCGAGAGGCTGCATGCGACGAGCAGCCCAAGGCAAAAGAGCGTCAAGCACGAAACCCACTGTGATCCGGGGCGGAATGTGTCGTTGGTCCTCATCGCCGGGAGGATAGCCCGGCCCGTGCATCTAGATCCGTGGAAGAACGAAATAAAAGCGCGCGTCCTGCTCCGGTCGGCGCTAGTCTCTGCCACCGTGGAGCGCTCGGGCAGCGATTTTTTCCAGGGTCCCTGGCCTTGGATCATGGCGGCGATTGTCGTGGTGGTGGTGGCCGCGCTCGTTCTCGTCGCCCCCTACGTCCGGATTGGTCGCGCGGATCCCCGAGGGGTGGGCGGGGTCGCGGAGATCGACGAGATCGCTTCGCGCTCTGACGTGAACGTGCTCTTCATCTTGATCGATACGCTCCGCGCGGATCGGATGAGCGCCTACGGCTACGAGAGAGAGACGACGCCGAACATCGACCTCCTGGCGAGTCGCGGCGTGCGTTTCAGTCGTAACCTGGCCCAGTCGTCCTGGACCAAGGCCTCGATGGCTTCATTGTGGACGGGGCTCTACCCCCAACGGGCCGGGGTGACTCGTTTCGAAGACGGTGTTCCAGAAGAAGCGGTTATGCCGGCCGAGGTTCTCAAGGAGGCGGGCTTTCGCACTGCAGGAATCTGGTTGAACGGTTGGGTAGACCCTTCTTTCGGGTTCAGCCAGGGTTTCGACGTCTATACGCGCCCCAGCGCGGGGCCGGTTCCGGTAACAGTACGTGTTGAAAATCCCACGATCGTAACGCGCGGAAACGATGCGGATGCCGTGCATGCGGCCCAAGAGTTCCTGCGCATCCACGGCCACGAGCGTTGGTTTCTCTATCTCCACCTGATGGACATTCACGAGTACACCTATGACGAGGATTCGGCCCTGTTCGGGACCTCCTACAGCGATGTCTACGACAACTCCATCCGCCGGGTGGATGACCTGGTAGGACAGCTGCTGTACAGCCTCGCGGAAAGCGGCGACCTGGAGCGAACCATCGTGGTGATTACGTCGGACCACGGGGAGGCGTTCCGCGAGCGCGGCTTCGAAGGTCATGCTCGCCAGGTCTTTCCCGAGAGCACCGAGGTGCCCCTTATCATGAGTCTCCCCTTCATGCTCGAGCCGGGGGTGGTTGTGGATTCGCGGTCGGCCAACGTCGACATCTGGCCCACGGTCTTCGACCTGCTTGGTCTCGACTTCCCGGCCGAAGTGGATGGGCGGTCGCAGTTGCCCGCGATACTTTCCGAGGTCAAAAACGAAGACCCCGGGGCCGACGAGCGCTTCGCGTTTGCCCACCTGGATCGTCGCTGGGGGCAACCCAAGGACGAAGAAGCGGAAGGTATTCGGGACCTCGTCGCCGTGGTGGAGGGACCCTACCGCTTGGTCCGCACTCCGACCCGCTCGGGAACGTATCGGGACCGACTCTTTGATTCGCGCCTGGACGACGGGAGCGAACTCCGTGATGTGATCGAGGAGCAGCCCGAGGTCGCGGCGCGGCTTCGCGCGCGTGCGGTTCAGTACCTGGACGGCTCCGAATCGCCGTGGAGCGAGGACAACCCCGAGGTCGAGATCGACGAGATGCAGCTCAACCTTCTTCGAGCTCTCGGGTATCAGCTTCCCTGAACCGAAAAGCGGCTTCGGGTCTTCTCTACCAACGAACGGTGAAGTCGAGTCCGTAGAAGCGCGGTTCGCTGACGTAGTTGATGACGAGCCCGCCGAAGCTGGAGGCGTCGAAGCCGTAGGTTCTGTAGACGGTGTCCTCGATGTTTCGAACCCATCCTGCGATTTCGATATTACCGTCCGGCGTTCGGTAGGTGAGGCGAAGGTTGTGGAGCCAGAAGGCGCATTGTCCGACGGCACATTCGGGGAGAGTTATGGGGCTGGCGCCAGTGAGGTTCTCGTCGACGAGGTTGTACTGGACGGTCTCGCGCCCCTCAGCCTGGTTGAAGGAGATTTCGCTGCTCCAGGCACCGTCGTAGCGGGGGGTGATCGAGCCCCAGCGGCCGAGGTCGAAAGTCCATTGGGCCGTGAGACTTATTTTGAACTCGGGGGCGTTGATCAGCCCGTTTCCCGAGTAGTCCACGGGGACCTGCGTCGTATACGCGGCGTAGTTCCCGGTAGGAACCACGACCGAGACGGGGTTGACGAAATCGAGGAACTCGCTCTCCAGCCACCCAAACCGGGCCTCGATCCTCAGCCCCTCGAGTTCTTCCACGACGAGCCCCTCCAGGGGCATCAGCATCAGCGAAGCCTCGGTACCGTAGACCTGGGCTTCGTTGGCGTTCACGATCTGGAGTTCCGGCGGGCCGGAGGGCTGGCTCTGGATGATGAAAACCTGGTAGTCCGAGTACTTGTAGTAGAACATCGAGGCATTGAAGATGATCCGCTCGTCCCACCACTTGCCGGCGAGCTTCAGTTCGAAATCGTCGATCTCCTCGGGCTCCGCGTAGGAAATAGGAGCGCGGGAGGCGATATTGAGGGAGGAAGCGGCGTTGAACTGCCCCCCCTTCCAGCCCCGAGCGTACTTCCAGATGAGTTGCACATCCTGGCCCGGGAACGTGTACATCAGGTTGATCTCGCCCGTGGGCGCCTGGCGTATCTTGGTATCCGAGGCATTGGTCTGCTCCGGGGAGACCCCCCCCCTGGGTTTTTTCCAGTTCGAATTGGATGTCCTTCTTTTCCCAGTTGTATCGAACGCCGCCTTCCAGCGTGAAGTTGTCGAGGAAATCCCACGCAAAGCGGCCGAAGAGGCCGTAGCTGACGAGGTCTTCGCTGTATTGGCGCCGGCTGTTCGGATTGGATCCAATGGTGGGGAACGGCGTTTTGCCGTCGAATGAGAGTTCCTGCATCAAGAAGAACGCGCCCAGTTCGAAGCCAACGGGTTCCGACTCGAGTTGGACCTCGGCCTTCAGTTCCTGGCTGATCTGCCAGGCCGAGTCCTCTGCGATCTCTTCGAAGACGATGTTGGGAGTGAAGTCCTGGTCCGAGTCGCGGAAACGTTTGTAGGCGTCGTAGCCCGTGATGGTCGTTACGTCGATATTTCCGAAGGTCATGTCCCCGCGAAGGAAGCCACCCCAGGTATCCAGAACCGTCATTCCCACGCGGTTGTAGTCGCCATGGTGCGGTTGGGTGTCGAGCGGGCGCCCGCTCGCAAGGATGGGTCCGAGTTTTCCCCATGTCTCGGTCGCGGGAGAATTGCAATTCGAGCCGTTGGGCTCGCACCCGCCGATTTGGTCGAATTCAGCTTGGATGTCGGGGTCGATGTACCCCAATTCGTCTTTGCTGGAATACGCCTGATAGGCTCCGATGGCCTGGCCGAGTGTCGAAAATTCTTCCAGGTGGTAGCCGTGTCCGTTCAGCATCCAGGACATCTCAAGATCGGGAGGCTGGAATAGCAGTTGGCCGCGCGCGGCCCAACGCCCGAGATCGTTGACCCGGCTGGGCAGGTCGCCCGGCAGCGGAGAGGACAACATTCTTCCCGAGTTGGGGATGGATAGAGCCCATGGATTGCTCGTCAGCGCTTCGAGTTTTTCCCCGCAAAAAGAGGGCCCGTACTCTGTTTTTCCCGGCGGCGGAGGGCCGGGAAGCCGAGCGGACACGTCGTTCAGTGCCGGCATGCCGCCGCAGCGGTTGAAGGCGTATGGATCGCGCTGGCTGTAACGAAAAGCGAGCCGCGTGGCGAGCACCTCCTCCACCAGGGGGGCTTCCACGGCGCCTTCGAAGTCAAGGTAATTGTAGTTCCCATAGGTAGAGCGCAGCGACGCTCCGAATTGCCCGCTGGGCTTTCGCGAGTAGATCTTGATGGCCCCGGCCGAGGCGTTGCGCCCGGAACCGGTTCCAACCGGGCCGCGGAGCACCTGCACGTCCGCCAGGTCGTAGAGAAGGCCCAGTTGCATGGCCGGAGCATTGATGGGCACATCGTCTTGGTAGATGGCCACCGCTCCTGCCGCGTTTGCGCTGAAGTCGGCGAGTCCCACGCCGCGGATGAAGAAAACCGCCGACGTCGCTCCGGCGGTTCGAATTTCGACGTTGGGAGTCACCTTCGAGACGTCGGAGATGTTCTGGGCACCCAGGGCTTCGATGTCCTCGGCGCTGAACTGGGTTACCGAGGTGGGAACCTCGCTCTCCAGGGCCGTCACCTCTCGTCCCTTGACGTTGATGACCTCGAAGCCCTCGGGTGGTCCGTCGGACCCGGACTCGCTGGTAGGAAAGTCCTCGGAAGGGGTCGCGCGGGCCGGTTCCGTGCCAGGAGATTGGGCTTGGGCCTCGTTGGGCCACAAGCCCGACCCGAAGCCGAAGAGGGCCACCGCGAGCAGTAGTCGGAGCGGAAGAGTCAAGGCTTTCCTGGCTGAAAGGAGAACCGCGAGGGTGTGTTAGGCATGGACGCAGCGGATGATCGTCAATGCGGCGAAGACCGTCAATGCGCCCGGGGGAACGAATCTCGCCCAGAGTTTTTGGCGAGTTTGCCTCCCGGGGATAGTTTGGGTCATCATGGCGGCGCGAAAAGGAGTCCGGGTTTGCGAGCCTCACGGATCGGATATTGGGCATGGGTTTTCTTGCTTGCGGGGGGACTCGCTCCAGCAGGTGCGGCGGCCGACGACGTTGCCCTCGACGAGACCCAGCGATGGATTCCGTCCTTTGCGATTACCAGCGGGATTATCGCCCAGGGAGGGAAAGCGACCGCGGTCAACCAGCGGTCTGAGATCAACCCCGGTACCGGTCGACCGTTTGACTTCGAGAGGTTGTCCTGGAGTGCGGACGACTTCAAGACTCCTTCCAACCCGCTGGGGTGTTGGAACGGCGAAAACCCCCCTCCTACCAACCCCCCCTTAAATACACCGACC
>JAZAOF010000127.1:0-18885 GCA_036228265.1 Myxococcota bacterium
GCGCGAGTCGCTGATGCAGTTTTCCTTTTTCACGCAGCTTGGAACGTAAACGCTAATAGATAAAGGATTTTTTTGTTTTCATCGGGGTTTTCCCGGAAAATAGTGTGAGACTTTTCCGCAAAACAGTGGCAATCTGCGCAAGGTATAGGCGTCTCCTAGGAAAAAGGGTCTCCACGAGGGGGGTCCTGGGGCCGCCAAAGCGGTGTTTCGCCTGACAGGGTCGCGTCCCGAGCGCTCCGGACCTGGCCTCGTTGAATTTGAACGAATGGAGCCTGTTTCTGACTCACTGATTGTAATCCGCTGGAGCTCGGTCTTGGCGCGCCCGATACGAATGGGTGCCGCTGAGGTTCCAACCCCCGCATGGGAGGGGAGGTTGAGGTAGCTCCAACCTGCTGCTGACCGGAATTGAGTTCATCTCTTGGGAAGGAGATGTTGGATGTTGTTCGTTGCACGCTCGTTGTGGACGCTCGTGGCGCTTGTCGCCTGGGTTGCGCCCGGCGTTTGCCTTGCGACTCCGTCCAGCTTTTCCGAGTTCGCGATCTACGGAGAGCAGAGCGTCGACATCGACCGACACGAGGTGTTCGGCGGTCCCATCGGTTCCGCGGGAAACGTGGTGGTGAATTCCAGCGAGATCAGCGGCGTCTACAGCGGCGGAAACGTACTCGTGAACGGGGTCTCCAACGATATCAACGGGGACATCGTCGCGATGGGAACCGTTTACGTGACTCCCAACCACGACATCTACGGGTCCGTCCATTCTTCGGCGCCGGCGGGAACCCTGGTTGGGGCCGAAGTCGTGGGTCCGCAGTCCTCGAGTATCACCGGGGACGTGATTGCCAATGGTGATGTCGATCTCGAGAATGTCACGACGCTTGGGGGAAGCGTGTACAGCAACGGCGACCTGGACGCTGCGCTGAACGGTACGATCGGGCAGGACGCGCGGGCCAACGGCTCGGTTATTATCGGCGCGAATGCCGCCGTGGCCGGCGACCTGGTGTACGGCACGACCCTCACGCTAGACCCCGGCGCATCTGTTGCCGGGAGTACCAGCCAGGGCGCCACCGTGGTCAGCCCCACGACCTTTACCGGGATCAGTCTTCCGACGCCGGCGATTTTTTCGGGCGGCTCGGGCGTCGTCGACGAGGCCGGTACGAGTCTCGCGGATCCGCTCGCGCCGGGAACCTACGGCACGCTGGAGGCCGAAGACATCTTTCTTACCGGGGGGACCTACGTTTTTTCTGCGATCGACATCGCGAAGAACGCGGATCTCTACCTGGACCTATCCGGGGACCCCATCGAGATCTTCGTCGAGGGCGATGTCCTCTTCGACGGACCGACCAAGACCCTGGAAGTCCTGATCTCAGAGGACGGCATCGATACCGACGACATGGAAGACGCGACGATTGCGCTGGCTTCGAAGCTCTGGCTGGAAACTCACGGAACCTTCCGCGCAAATCGTCTCTCCGAGTGGTTCGGCGCGGTATACGCTCCCTACGAGGGGATCGATGCCCCCGAGTTGAGCGGCGTGGGGGCGCTTTACGCCGGCGGACACGTGGATGGCGACGTCAGTGCGCCCGGAATGAAACTCACCCTCGGGAGCGGGAGCCAGACCCATATCTTCGTGGCGCCGGACTACGTGCCGGTCCCCGAACCCACCACGGCCCTTCTTCTTGCCCTCGGGCTTGCCGGGTTGGGAACGCGTTCCCGCCGCCGGGTGAACCACTAGTCCCTCGGTGTCCGGCTCTTTGGCTTTGCGCTCCCCGAGCGGTCTCATCGTGCGCACTGCTATGGTTTGCCGACCTTTTTCAGGTGACGCGCGACCCGCTTCGCAGGAGGATTCCCGGTGAAATGCACAGATTGGTTCATCGACGCGGATACCCACGTCACGGAGCCGGGCGACGTCTGGACCTCGCGCCTGCCGCAGAAGTTCCAGGACCAGGCTCCCCACATGATTCGGACCGACGAAGGCGTCGACCTCTGGCGTTTTGGTACTACGGAACGTTCGATTCCAGTCGGGGCCACGGCGGTGGCGGGTTGGAAGGATCCTTTCCCCGCGATTCCGAAGAACATCGACGAGTGCCCGGCTGCGGCGTACGACGCCAAGGCGCGTCTTGCGTACATGGACGAGATCGGCGCCTGGGCCATGGCTCTCTATCCGAACATTGGCGGTTTCGGCAGCGAATCCTTCCTCGGCCTGGGGGATCCCGAGTTGATGTTGGCCTGCGTTCGGGCCTACAACGATTGGTTGATCGAATGGACGGCCCCGGACCCGCGCCGCTTCATTCCCGTGATGGCCACGCCCTTCTGGGATGTCGAGGCCGCCGTCGCGGAGATCTATCGCTGTCGCGACCTGGGGCACCGGGCCATCCTGTTTACGAGCGCCCCCCAGGATTTCGGGATGCCGTTTATTGGAGATGCCCATTGGAATCCGATCTGGGACGTGGCCCAGGACACGGATCTTCCCATTAGTTTCCATATCGGCAGTGGAGATTTCCAGGATCAACTCATGCAACCGGGTCGTTTTGCGGCGCACGGGGTTTCGGCCTCCACGGTTTCGGGTTCGATGTCGATCTTGATGGCCAACGCCATCCAGTTGATGGATGTCGTGATGTCGGGGGTTCTTCCCCGCAACCCGAAGCTCAAGATGGTTTCCGTGGAGAGCGGCGTCGGCTGGTTGCCCTTCGTGAAGGAAGCCCTCGATCACGGCTTCGACTACGCCAACGTGCGAACCGAGAAACCGGAATTCCAGAAGAATCCGAGCGACTACATTCGCGAACAGGTGTGGGCTTGCTCGTTCTTTGAGGAGTTCGCGACGAACACCTTCCTCGAGGCCATTGGAAGCGATCGGATCCTTTTTGAAACGGACTACCCCCATCCCATCTGTCTCTATGGAAACGTGCGAGAGAAGATCGATGGAGCCGTGGGCGACATTCCCGAAGAAGCGCGGCGGAGGATTCTCTTCGACAACGCGGCCGAACTCTACGGCGTTGAATCGCCGGACAGCCCCTGGGAGGGCGGGAACGGGGCCTAGGTCGCCGTCTTGTCAGCCGATCGTTGTTGGCGGTTTGCGCGAATCCGGTAGACAACGAGGCAGAGAAGCGCCGGAGGCGTCATCAGGGTCGAGTAGACGATGAGCGGAATCGTCGTTTCGATCTCTCCGAAGGAGGTCGTGGCCACCACGACCCCCAGCAGCGCATTCTTCAAGCACAGTTCGACGGCGATGGTGACGGTGTCGCTGGCCGATTGGCGAAGCAGTCGCGGGATGAGTAGCCCCAGCAGTAGCGCGGCGAGGACGAGCCCGATGCTGGGGGCGAGGCTCGCGAGGAAGAGTTCCGTCGGTACTTCGGGCCGATCGAAGTTGTCCACGAGCAGGTCGGTGAGCAGGACGACGGCCGAAATGCTGGTCAGTGGTCTCTCGAAGCGGCCCGCGCCAGGGCGATGACTGCGCAACGTCATTCCCAGGAGCACGGGAAGCACCGTCAGACCTCCCAGCTCGATGGCGGTGTCGAAGAGCGGGATTTCGGCGGCCCCCGCGGCCCCCCCGAAGTGGTCCTGGACAGCGCGAATCCATAGCGGGAGCGTAAAGAGCGTGACCATCGTGGCCGTGGCCGTCAGGGAGATCGAAAGTGCCGTGCTGGCCCGGCCGAAGTGCACGAACAAGTTGGACCCGAGGCCGCCGGGACACGCGGCACAGATGACGAAGCCCACGGCGAGCATCGGCGGCAACTCAAAGACGATCGCCAGGGCGAACCCGACGGCCGGCATCGCCACGAGTTGAAGCAGCGTGCCAGTGATGACCGGTCCGGGCAGCTCGGCGATTCGCCGGAAATCACTCCAGGTGAGGGAGAGTCCCATCCCGAACATCAGGCCGAACATCGTGGTCGGAACGAGCCAGCCGCCCATCGGGTCGTTCACGACTTGGCTCTCCTCGCTGGCGCGGACTTAACGTAGTCCAGCACCGGTGGAACCTCCAATGGGCGAATCTGCTGCGGGCTCGCGAAAAATCTCTCGGGCTTGTAGCGTGGTCGTGCGCGTATCCCTCCCGGAGAAAACCCCCATGGTTCGAAACGGCTTGCACACCGCGGAAAGCGAAGAAGAAAAAGAAGCCGTGTACCGCTTTCGCTACGACGTCTACGTCGAGGAAATGGGGCGGTATCGCGACGTGGCAGACCATGCGAATCGAAGGTTTTGGGAACCCGAGGACAACACGGCACGGATCTTCTATGCGGCTGAAAACGGTGAAGTGGTGGCGACCTCGAGAATGAACTGGGGCGGGGATGCCCCCTTTACCGAGCGCCTCGTCGATCACTACCGCCTGCAGCCCTTCCTGGACGAACTCCCTCCCGAGGTCCTGGTGGTCGGGGAGCGGGGGATGGTGAAGCCCGAATTCCGCGGAAGTCCGATCTTCATGGACCTGGGAAAGGAGAGCGCGAAATTTATCAGCGAAAAACGCGTTCAGCTCATCTTTGGTGCGTGCGAGCCGCATCTCTTGAGCCTTTACGTGGGCCGGGGCAGCCAGACGTTCGCCGAAAAAAACATCAATAGTTCCGAGGCGGGATACCTCATCCCCATCGTCAACGTGGTCGAAGACGTCGAATATCTTCGTCGCATCGGTTCCCCGAGTGCCGCGACCGCGCGCGATTGGGGGGAGGATGCTCGCATTCCCGACTGCGTCAAGAGTCTCGTTCATAACGGCGGGAACGTCATGAGCCAGCGATTGGTCGATTCTGGGCTCTATCTCGGGGAAATCCATGGTGCGCTCGATGAACTGGCTGAGAATCATTTTTCAATCCTGGAAGGACTCGACGAGGAACAGGCCGCCCGGGCCCTGGGAAAGAGCAATGTCATTCGCTGTACCGCCGGAGATCGGGTGATCAAGAAAGGCGGCACAGCACGCAATATGTTCGTGGTTCTCGATGGCCATCTCGAAGTGCGCGACGGCGAAAAACTGGTCAGCGTATTTGGTCCTGGAGACGTGTTCGGGGAGATGGCGTTTCTCCTGGACCGGCCGCGAACCGCCGATGTCTACGCGGCGACGGATTGCCGTGTTCTCAGCATGAGCGAGGGGACGCTACGCCGATCGATCGACTCGGACTCCGAAGTGGCCGCCCACGTGATCCTGAACATCGCCAAGATTCTCTGCATGCGAATCCTGACCAGGGGCTAGGGGCGCGCTGCCGTCGGTGGGCCCGCTACCACTCGACCGCCATGGATTCGATGCCGTCGATGAGCGCGCTGGGCGTGAACACCGGTTCCGCTCCGTCGGCCAGTCGGATCCCCGGAAGCCTTTCAAGAATTCGCCGGAGGGTGATCCGGATCTCCATCTTGGCCAGGTTGGCCCCGAGGCAGTAGTGGGGTCCGAAGCCGAGTGCGAGATGCTCGTTGGGCGTGCGATCCACGCGAAAGGCGTGCGGTTCGTCGAACACCCGGTCGTCGCGGTTGGCCGACGCGTAGACCATGACCACCGACTCGCCTTCCTGGATCTCCTGTCCCGCAAGCGGAGTGGTTTTCAGGGCCACGCGCCTCATGGCACGGACCGGGGTTGTCCAGCGAAGAATCTCGTCAGCGGCGGTTTCCCAGAGAGACGGGTTCGAGGAAAGTCGCGCGCGCTCCTCGGGATGCTGGAAGAGGGCGAGCATCCCCTGGGAGATGCCGTTGCGCGTGGTTTCGTTTCCGGCGACCAGGAGAAACAGCGCCATGTCCTTGACCTCGTCGGGGTCAAGGCGATTTTCCGGGGCAACCCCATCCGGCGCGTCATCCAGGAGGCCCTCGTCCGCGGCCCGGATGATTCGGCTCAGGATGTCGTCTTGGGGTTGGGCGCGGCGCTCGGCGACTTTCGTTCCGACATAGTGCTGGAGTTCTCCCAGCAGCGGGGCGACTTCTTGAAGGAGGTCGGGATCCCCGTGTCCGCCCCCCAGGATCACCATCGCGTCACTCCACTCCCGGAAGCGTCCCAGGTCGCCGTCGGAGACGCCCAGCATGTCGGCAATGATCCGCATCGGGACGGGGACGGCGAGGTCGGTGACGAAATCGCAACTGCGCCGACCCTCGAGCGCGTCGATGGCCTCGTCGGCGTAGAGTTCGGCTCGGCGCGAGAGCATGGAGACCATGCGGGGAGTGAACGCGCGGCTCACGATGTTGCGGTGTCGCAGATGCGCCTTGCCGTCCATGGCTTGCATCGAGAAGCGATGCTCGAAGACGTGCCAGGGACCTTTCGGCTCCGAGGAGAAAATCTCCGGATGCCGGGAAATGTGAAGAATGTCCGCGTGCCGGGTGACCAGCCACCACTGGTTTTCGGGATCCCATTGGATCGGGTCTTCCCGGCGAAGGGCGGCCAAGGCCCGGTCACGGACGGTATTTTCATGTATGGGCGCCAGGACGTCGTAGTGGGCTTCCATGGGAGGTCCTCTCGGCTTTTCGCAGGGGGAGGGTGTCCACCCGCTTCTCGGGACCCCGAAGGGTAACTCTCTTGGCGTAGGAGGGGAAAGGCGGCGACTTCGTCAGAACCCGGCACGGGGATGGCCTATGCTCGGAGTCCTTCACGCTGTGCTGTGGATCCGGGTCATGGAGGGTTGTTTTGAAGGCTGCCCATTTCGCATTGGCACTTGCCCTTTTGGTGACGCTCCACGCTCCGGCTTTCTCTCAGATCGTCCAGTTTGCCCATGACGACGACCAGTGGGAGCACGATCGGCGCCCTCCCTATGCGGGCGATGGGTGGCTCGAGTCCCAGGGAGGGAGCCCCCCGGTGGCATTCCCGAGCCAGGGGGTCGATCTGCGCAGCTGGATCCCTGTGGGCGACCTGGATCCGGCGGCGACATCCGCCAACGACATCTGGGGATACGTTTCGCCCCTGGGCCGGGAGTACGCGCTCATCGGGATCTCGAACGGGACGGCTTTCGTGGAGATCACCGATCCGGGCGACGCCCAGCTGGTGGACATGATCTCGGGTCCGACAAGTTCATGGCGCGACATCAAGACGTACGGCGAAACCGCGTATGCCGTGAGCGAAGGCGGGGGCGGTATCCAGGTCATGGACCTTTCCCAGATCGACACGGGAGTGGTCTCTCTCGTGAACACCGTGACGACCGGGGGGCGCCTGTCAAGCCACGATGTCGCCGTGAACACCGAGAGCGGAATGCTCTACCGGGCGGGGGGCGGCGGAAGCAACCCAGTCCAGGGGCTTCGCATCTACAGCCTCGCCAACCCGAGTCTGCCGGTTTTCGTCGGCGAGTGGAACGACCGTTATTGTCACGATGCCCAGGTCGTGACCTGGACCGAGGCTCCCTACGTCGGGGTCGAGGTCGCGTTCTGTTATGCGAACGACACGTCCGTGTCCGGAAACCCCGGAATCGAGATTCTCGATGTGAGCGACCCGCAGAGCGTCACGACGATCGGTTCGATCAATCTCGGCGTGGCGCCCATTTTTGACCACCCCGCGCTGTATTCCCACCAGGGGTGGCTCTCAATCGACCGCCAGCGCATCTATTTCAACGACGAAGTCGACGAAGGAAGTTTCGGAACGCCGACGACCACGCGAATCATCGACATTTCGGATCTCTCCAACCCGACACAGGTGGGGACCTTCACCAACGGCAATACCGCGCGAGACCACAATCTCTTTACCCACGGCAATCGGATCTTCGAGGCGAACTACCGCAGCGGTCTTCGCGTCTTCGATGCCACGAACGCTCTCTACCCAACGGAAATCGCCTACTTCGACACCTACCCCGCCAACGACCAGGCCAGCTACAACGGCCTATGGGGCGTGTACCCCTACTTCCCAAGCGGCGCGATCGTGGGAAGCGACATCGAGAGCGGTCTTTTCGTATGGACGATGGCCGCGACTACGCCCGTCCCAAGTTCGACCGGGCCAGGGCTCGTGGCCGCGGTCCTTGCGCTGGCGGCGGTTGGCGTGTCCCAGTTCCGCCGTGGCTGCTAGAGCGGAACGATCTCGATCAGCTGCACCGTTGAGCCGCCGATATACTCGGCGCTGTTGAGGTAGACCTCCTGCACCCGGAAGCTACGTCCGCCCTGGGTGGTTTCGAATTGATACTCGAGAATCGGGCGGAGCCCTTCGGGGGCTAGCTTCGCCACGACTTCTTCGATGTTCTCCACCGAGAAAGCCAGGTGCTGAAGGCCCTCGCCGTGGGCGCGTAGGAAGTCGGTGTGGGGTGATTCGCCTTCGAGAACTTCGACGAGTTCGACGAAGACCTTTCCCGAGTAGGCGATAGATGCCTTCATTCGCGCCCGGGCGGGTTCGCCCTTAAAACGGAAGTGCGTCGATTCGTCGAGTACGTAGGTATCGGTAGAGAATGGGCCGACTCCAAAAACGCGCTGCCACCAGGCCGCGGCCTTCTCGCAGTCTTCCACCACGATCCCGATGTGCGAAATCGGTCCCAGTTGTACGACAGGGGCTTCGGACATGGCTTTCCCTTTCGAGGTTCAGGGGGTGAGCACGTATTCGCTCATCAAGGCGACGCTCAAGGTTTCGAAATCGACGAACGAAAGGAGGTCTTCCACGGCGCGCGCGCGGTTGGACTCGCTGCCAAAGAAGGCGATGGGGTCGGCGGCGATGGCCGTGGAAGAGACGGCCTCGCTCACAATCGCATGGAGGGGAGGCGCTCCGGGCGTCAGCGAGCGCGCCACCGAGTTGCGGTTGTACCGGAGAAGCGGGTGTATTTCGAGAGAAAGCGGAGTGTGCGAGTCGTGCCATCGCGTGTAGAAGGTGGCGTCGTCGAGTCGCTCCGGCTTGGGAAAGGTGGTCACGAGAGCGACACCGGGTTGGCGCTCGCCGAGGCGGGGAGCCGGGCCCGCCCGCGGTACGCTCTCGGTGACGAGGTAGCCAGCCCACCGCTTGGCCAGGGGAGAGAGCACGGCCTCGATCCCCTGGCGTTGATCCACGGATTCGAGCCACAGCGAAACGGCAGCGTCGATCAAGCCGCTGGTGTTGAATTGCGGTACGCGGTCGGCATCGGCGTCGTCGAGGTCGGCGACGGAAATCGACGTGCGCTTTGCGCCGGCCTCAAGGAGTCGGGGTGCCGTTTCGAGGAGAGCATTCCGGAGGTCGACTCGGGCCCGGGGGATGGCGCCGGCCTCGGCTTCGCCCAGGAGGTAGATCAACTTCTCCATCTTGGGCAGTCTACCGGAACGGGCCGAGGACGATGCGCGCCGGTGGCCGTCTCTGGAGACCCCCAGCCCCCAGGGTACCTCCTGGATGCTCGGCTCCTCCGACAGCGCGAAACGGGGGTACTATTCCCCCGGATTGGCTCGGTTGCCCCCCGTCTTCGTTGGGAAGGATCCAGAAACGTGTTCACCGGAATCACCCGGGGAGTCTTTCCCGTCGTCCAACTCGACCGGCAGGGCGATCTCCTTCGCTACGCCGTGGCGTTTCCCGACGACCTGGGGCGCGGGCTCGAGGTGGGGGCCAGCGTTTCCATCGACGGCGTCTGCCAAACCGTGACGGGGATCGAGGGAGCGTCCGTGCACTTCGATGCCATTGCCGAAACCCTCGACCGCACGACCCTGGGCGAGATCGAAATCGGGCAACTCGTTGCGGTCGAGCGAAGTGCGAAGGTTGGGGACGAGGTGGGAGGCCACGATGTGTCGGGTCACGTCATCGGCACGGGGACAATTCGCGCACGGCGAGCCGACGGCCACGCCTGCGATCTCCAGATTGCCGTTCCGCCGGAGTGGATGAAGTACATCTCGGTCAAGGGTTTCGTGGCGGTCGATGGCTCCAGCCTCACGGTGGGCGAGTGCAGTTCCAGTGGGGGATTCTGGGTTCACCTGATCCCGGAAACCCTTCGCCTGACCCGGCTCGGTGAAAAGGTCGAAGGAGACCGCGTGAACATCGAACTCGACGCTCGAACGGTTTCTATCGTCGATACTGTCGAGCGCGTGCTGCTCGAACGGGAGAACTGAGCGCTGACCTCGACACCGGCAAACGGCCGAGCGAGTGGCAACGGGGCCGACGTGTCTCCGTCGGCCACGCAGGGGGACGACCCGCGCTACGGGAGTCGCTTCGCGATTTTCGCGGGAGCACCGGCCTGGGTGGTGGGTGCCGTCGCGATCCAGGTGCCGATCGTCAACCGGGGCTTCGTGTCCATGGACGAAGGTCACCTGGTTGCGACCGCCCAGCGCCTGATGGATGGAGACCTGCTCTACCTCGACATCCAGACGGGAATCTTTCCCGGGGTGTACTACCTGGCGGCGCTTCTTTTCGAAATATTCGGCATGGACGTGTTGGTGACGCGCTGGGCCCAGGTCGGGGTCAATACCTCGATCGCGGTGGTCCTGTGGTTCATCGGTCTCCGGATGATGCCGCTTCGCTGGGCCGCGCTCGCACCGCTGGCCTTTATTGCGTTCGTTCCGGTGGCCTTTCCTGTTCTGACGATGCTCAACTACTCGACGGTTTCGCTCGCCTTCGGACTTTTCGCGCTGTTGTTTCTGCTCCGTTACCTAGAAGAGGCTCGCGCCCCGGATGCCGTGGTCTGTGGCGTTGCATTGGCACTCTGCGCCTTGACGAAGCAGAACTTCGGCGCTCTCGCCGGGGTCGCGGTCTTCGTGGGGTTTCTCTGGGGTCGCCTGGATTCCCCTCTCGCGATCCGTTCGATCTCGAAGGGGCTCATGCCCATCGTGCTCTCGGGAGGAAGCATCACTCTCGTTGCGGTCACGGCCTTCGCGGGGACCGGAACCCTCGATGATCTCGTCCACCACACATTTACCCGGCTGGTGTCCACCCAGGCGGAGAGTTTCTACCACCCGATCCCCCCGGTCCTCGGCGAGCACCCGCAGGGGGACGGACTCTTCATTTTCTTCTACTCGCCCGCGGCACTTTTTGGGTACCTGGTTCGCGGTGAAAGCCCACTTTCTCCAGGACTCTACGAGTTGACGATCCGGTTGTCCTACGGGCTTCCCCTGGCGGCTCTCTTCGTCGCTCCGTTTGTACTCTTTCGAACCCGGTCCACGGACCGCCCCGCCGAGAGACGCGCTTCCCGAATCGCAGTCGTCTTTGCGGGTACTTTTTTTCTCGGGATCTTCCCGTCTTCGATCTGGTCGCACCTGGCCTTTGTTCTTCCCCCGGTCCTTCCCGTGATGTTCTGGATTGGAGAACGAGTGTCCCGAGAGATCCGTCCCCGAGCCCCCGCGACCGCGCGCATGTTCTTCGATTTGTGTCTCGGCGTGGTGGTAGTCTTTGCATTGCTCGCTCTTCGCATTCCGGACGACATTCGGCGCTGGCACTCCACCGCACTCGACCTGCCCCGGGCCTCGGTCTACATCCCGTCGGATCAAGCCGCGCTCTACAGGGCCGCGACCGACTTCATCGAGAGATGTGCCGGACCCGAAGATCCGATTTTCGTTGCGCCGACACACCCGCTTCTTTACTTCGTGACCGACCGTCGCAATCCCACTCGTTACGACCTGACGATTCCAGGAGACGTCGACGGCGAGCTCATCGTTCGCGATATCGAAGCGAGCCAGACGCGTTGCGTGGTCTACGACCCGGAGATGTACCCCGAGTTTCCAGCCTTCGAGGAACTCTTTCCAGAGGTATCCGCGTTTTTCGAAACCGATTTCCAGAGGGTTCCGATCCCAGGGCCGACGCGGTCCTGGGACGGGCTGACGCGGGTTCGCGAGGATTGAGAGGCTATTGCGGCGTGGGGGGGCCAGCGCTTCCGGATTTTATTTCGATCCGGGGGTCTTCCCAGGCCATGGCGAAGCCTCCAAGCGCGAACAGTCCCAGGTTGAGGTTGCCCGAGCGCGTCGTTCGGAAAAGCAGGGTGACGTCTTCGCCCGCCAGGGCGGAGAGATCCATTCGGAATTCGGGGTAGGGTTCGCTTCCCCACTCCATGAAGCCTGGAGGGGCCACGTCGAAGATTCGCGACATCAGCTTTTCGCTCCGGTCGCCGGAGAGAGCCACGATTTCGGCCATCAGCCAGGTTCCCGGTTCGACAGAGTAGGGGGACTGAAAACCGATTCGCACGACGAGTTCCCCGTTGGAGGGCACCGTCACGTGGCAATAGGCTTCGGCCGAAGTTCGCTCGCCCCGGGTTCCGGGATATAGATAGAGCGCGTCGAAGAGCACGTGGTTTCCGAGGGTCTGCCCCCCGTAGATTTTGGGGTCGAGTTCTTCGCAGTCGGCGAGAACGTTGATCGCATTCGAGGTAGCCGTCGGTTCTTCTCGCCTTTCGAGGTAGACAAATCCATCTCGGGCCATCACGTAGGTGATGTCGAAGTGGGTTTTCAGGTAGGTGGCCAGGTGGGGCGCGTATTCTCGAAGCCCGCGACGGTCGGAGAAGAAGTTGCTCATTCGAGAAATGGCGAGGCGGACGCGATGCTCTTCGGCTCCTTCGACGACGCCGGCTCCCTGGTCGCGGTTGATGTGGTGTTCGTAGAGGTTGTAGTAGCGACCGGGCATGGGTCGCTCGGCGAGAAAATTCAACATCGAAATGTCGGGGACCGTCAAGACGGCCTCGCCCGGTGCCGTCGAGTCCTGGATCTTCTCGATCTGGAACTCCAGCATTCGGACCGTGAGTTCATCCAGGAGGATTCCGCCTCTCGGGACATCCAACTCGTGGTCCATGGAGCGAACCATGCTCACGAACCAGGATCCCGCGATGAGCGTGTAGAGAACGAGTAAAAAGGTGCAGATGCCCAGCCCAAAATTGACGGTCGGCGTTCGCGGAGTGGGATAGCGCGCGAGAAATCGTTGGGCCACGATCGAACCGGCGACGACAACCGGTTGAAAAACGTTGATGAGGTGGTTGAAATCGGCTCGAGGAAAAACACCAAGGAATAGGAAACCGGACATGGCGACGACGGAAAAAAGGCTGGCATCGATCCGCGGAGCCGAACGCCCGGGAAAAAACGCAAGGAGAAGGCCCGCGCCTACGACGATCGGGGGGACCCAGAAGAGCAAGATGTTGAGATTTCCCGCCAGTGTCGACATCCACTTGAGCCCAAGGGGTGCTGTGGTCTGGTAGAGCGCTGGGGCGCCGTAGGTGAGTTGGTGAATCATCGAATGCATGAATTCGATGTCGACAATTTTTGACGGATCCGGAAAGGCGATGTCGTGGAGTCCGGCGAAGACGAAGGGCCGGACCACCAGGCTGTCGAGCAGGTCGGGCAGCGCTCCCTGGAGGGTGAAGTAGCCGACCAGGGGCAAGCCTATCAAGGCGAGCCCTGTGCCCACGGGAATCGAAGCCCCGCCGAGTCGCCGGACGCAGCTCGCCCACGACTCTCCGGCCTCCCGTTGCAACGCAAGAAAGCCCACCATGGCTCCGATGAGGGCATAGACGCCGTAGTTCTGCTTGAAGCTGATCGAAAGGCCCAACCAAAGCCCCACGAGAAAGAGGTCGCGTGCTTTTTTCGACTGGCCCCACGCCAGGAGCCTTTCGAGACCGCAGAGGGCGAACATCACCGCAAACGGGGAGTAGAAGGCGAATGTCCAGGCGGGAAAGGCCCAAACGGAAAAGACGAGGAGTCCGCCCACGCACGCGAGGGCAAAGGCACGTCCGGCGACCCTGGAGACGATGAGGTAGGAGACGGAGACGGTGCCCAGGAGGCACACCCATGCGAGGAATCGAGATGCCAACACGCTGGGCTCGACGAGGCTGAAGAGCCCCGCGAGGAGAAGCCAGATGCCCGGCGTAACGAAAGCGTCCATGTCCCGGTAGAGAACCTTCCCGTCGCGAAGGTCCAGGGCCTGGAGCAGCAGGTAGCCCTCGTCCGAAAGGATCAGCCCGCGCCAGCACAGCGAGGCCGTGAACAGCAAAACGAACAGCGTGACGACAATCTGAATCCAGCGCTGCTGTTTCTCGCCCAGGAGAATTGCCAGGCGGGTAGGCATTGTCCTCATTATAACGGTGAGGCGTGGAATTCAAGCGGCTGCGCTAGCTTGGGCGGGGACAAGCGATGAGTGGGTTCGGGAGCTGGAATGGATGCGCCGCCCGCGACGGCTCGGAAGAGCACTCGCGGATGCGGATGCATGTGGGCGACCCGTTTTGGTAGGATTCCGGGCGGACGGTGGAGGCCAGAGAGAGTTGGTTTCACGCGAACGACTCTTCCTCGAAAAAGCGAGAACACGCGGTCGGGTTGCGGCTTTCCTGGCCATCCTGTTCGGCGGACTCGCCTGCGGTCCGAGTTCTCCGCCGCCCTCCTGGTCGGTCGAGAATCGCCTGGTCGATCTTCTTGCAGGGGAAACCCAGGGTATGGGTCTCGACCTTCCGATCGCGACCATCCGTGACGACACGCGTTATGTCCTGCGCCGCCCTCGTTCGCAAACCATTCTGCTCTGGAATTTCATTGATGGGCACAAGAAGGCCGGCGTGATTCAACGGACCCTCGACGTGCCGCCGGCTTTTTCCAGCGAGTCGGCACTCGTGATTTTTCCGAGCATCATGATGAAGGGAGGAGAGTGGATCGGTTCCGAGGCCACGTTGGCTCCCGTGGTGGGGCGGGGTCCTGGGACGGTGGAAGTCGAGTTCGACGCGCCAGAAAACCCTGGCGGGAGACGAATCGAACTCCACGCAGAGGCCTTTGCCGCAAGCAACAGTGAACTGAGGAAAATCGAGATTCCAGCCGTCGCGATCGAGCCGAATTCGGAATTGCGTTTTTCGATCGGAATGGTCAAGCCTGAATTGCAGACGAGCGGTGAAATTTTTTCAGTCCACGCGTGTGTCGACAGTGGGTGCGAGCGAATCTTCGAAGAAGTTTTTGATCCGCCCGGGCCCGACGTATCGGGTTGGAGAGATCGGCGCATCTCCCTGGACGATTGGTCCGGCCAGGAGGTGGCTTTTCGCTTCGAGTCCGAGGCCAGCGGAGATCCGACTTCGGGGTTTCCGGCCTGGCCGGTCTGGGCGAATCCAACCGTCTACCAGAAGGGGCAGCGTGATCCGGCCGGCAAAAACGTAATTCTGCTCTCCATCGATACGCTTCGAGCGGACCACCTGTCGAGTTATGGATACCTCCATCCGACCTCGCCGTTCATCGATGAACGGTTTGCTCGCCAGGGCACGGTGTTCGATCACCCTGTTGCCGCCGCGGCGACGACGTCTCCGGCCCACGCCTCGATCTTCACTGCGGTCGATGTGGCCACGCACAGGACGTATGACGGGTTTCACACCCTGCCACCGGAGATCCCGACCCTTTCGGAACTGGTACGTGCCGGGGGGATCGATACGGCCTCGTACAATGAAAACGGCTGGTTGTCGGCCAGGATCGGATTTAGTCGTGGCTTCGATCGGTTCGTCGAGAACCGGAGCCATCAGATCAATTCTCCCTCGGGACAGGTGGACCGGACCTTCGACGCGGCGGCGCAGTGGCTGAGGGAAAACCGGGATACCCCGTTCTTTCTCTTTCTTCACACCTACCAGGTGCACACCCCCTACGCTCCTCCGGAGAAGTACAAGAACCTGTTCGTCCCGACAGTGGAGGGTGGTGGAGAAATCCCCGCAGAACTCGCCGCGATGGCGGATTACGACCGGGAGATTCGATACACCGACGACGAGCTCCGTCGTTTCTTTGAAACCGTTGACGAACTCGATCTGGGCCGGGATACCGTGGTGATCCTGACCAGCGACCACGGAGAAGCCTTCTTCGAACATGGCGCAATGGAACACGGTACGCGTCTCGACGAGCCTGTCCTGAGGGTGCCTCTCATGTTCTGGGGAGCGGATGTTCCCCAGGGCCAACGCCTCCACCCGCCGGTGAGCCAGATCGACTTCCTGCCGACGGTTCTCGCTATTTTGGGACTGCCCTTGCCGGCCGATATCCAGGGGAGCAGCCTCCTCCCGGTACTCGCGAACGGGGAGGGGGCGGAATTTTTCGAGACGCGTCCGGTCTTCAGCCAGGTTCGAGCCCCGTATGCCTTGCTTCCCGATGGCACCACTCGCAAGGCGATGACCCCTGGAATCGGCGTTCGGCTGGGAAACATGAAACTCGCGCGCTACACGGCTGGCGAAGGGGAGTACGTCTACGAGTATTACGACGTCGTCGCAGACCCCGCCGAGGAGAACGATCTTTCCGCGAGTCGCCCGGAAGAAGTCGAAGTGCTCCGCGCCATGTTGGATCGCCACGAGGAAGATCGCGCTCGTTTCCTCGAGGAGATCCAGGGCGGGAAACCGGCTGAAAACAAGGCGGGGCCGCTTTCTCCTGACCAGGAGTCGAAACTCCGGGCCCTGGGTTATATCGAGTAATCCCTCGACCCGGGGCCGGCGTCGTTTAGACTTCTGACGGGACTCCGAAGCGTTCCTGGTAGTCCGCGAACTTGGCTCGTTCTTCCGCCAGGTCGAGCCCGGTATCGTCGAAGGAGTACTGG
Source organism: Myxococcota bacterium (assembly GCA_036228265.1). Taxonomy (GTDB): domain Bacteria; phylum Myxococcota_A; class UBA9160; order UBA9160; family UBA4427; genus CAJXIC01. The sequence goes on from JAZAOF010000127.1 coordinate 16,319, forward strand.
TGCTTTCCGTGTTGTCCCTGGGGATTGGACTCCATGTAGGCCTTGACGCGCTGCTCCGCCTCTTCGCTGAAGGGCAACTCCCAGTGATCGTAGATTTTCCGAACGGTGGAGAGGGAGTCCGCCGTCAGGTCCTGGTAACGCAGATCGATGATCTGGTCCGACTTGTCCGAGAGTTTTTCCCGGAGAGACATGTACTCGTCGAGAAGCATCTTTTCTCCGAAAGCGGCCGCCCACATGTCTCCAGCCGCGTTGGGTACCTCGCTTCGCATGGCCTTGAGGTGGGTGGTGAGGTTCGACATCGAGCTCATCACTCGCAATGGATCGCGATGGGTGACGACGATTCGGGCATCGGGGTACACCTGGAAAAGGAAATCCAGGCGCGCCAGGTGCGCTGGGCACTTGAGGACCCAGCGGTCACCGGGTTTTTTCCACTGGAGCAGTTGAAGCATCTTCTTGTGGTAGGCGTAGACGGGCGTGAGGTCCCGAGTTGCTGTTGCCATCACGAAACTGGGCACGTTGTACTGCCCGAGGAAGAAATCTCCCAGGAACTGGAGGCCGAAAAGGAAGATGCACTCGTTGGGCTTGTTGCCCGCATTGACGTGCATGGTCGAAAAATCCAGGTCGATCTTGTCGAGAAGGGCGATCTCCCGGTCCGCGAGGTCAATCCGGGGGTCGCTCTCGTAGGTGGCGGATTCCGGGGGGGGGACGGAGTGTCGCATCTCCCACAACTGGGGCACTCGGTGGGCCGGGTCCTCCGAAAGGAGCTCGTGAAGCACCGTCGTCCCCGAGCGACCCAACCCACATACGAAGATCGGGTTTTCGATGGGTTCATCCAGGATCTCGGGGTTCTGCTTCAGCGTGTCTTCGACCCGCAGCCGGTTTTGCAAAAGGCTCTGGACTTCGTGGCGCGCCATGAGCCTGCCCAGCAGGGTCAACTGGGCCTCTGTTTCCAGTGCATTGCATAAGGCGTGGAGTGGTTCGACGAACCATTCGTCTTCACCGAAATGACTGAGCCCGGTGTTCTCTACGGCGGCGCTCATGATGACGCTTGGGTCGAGAGAGATCATGCTTCGGCCCTCGTCGCCGAGTCCCTTGCCGAGTGCATTGATCGACTCGACCCAATCTCCTTGCCGAAATCCGTTCTCGTTTTCCATCGTCATCGACCTGCCTTCCAATCTTCTAGCGATACGATCTCGCATTCGGGATTGGGTACCTGGTCTCCCGCCAGGGTCCAGCGAAGAATGGCGTAGCCCTCGAGTCGACTTCCGCAGTCCAGCCAGTTCGGAACGCCTGGATCCTCCTGGGCGACCACGATCGTCATGGAGCCGTCCTCGTTCATCACACCGGTCTCGTTCGTGATGCTGGTCGTTGTGCGAAAGGCGTCGTGCGATTCCAGCCAGGGGTTGGTGATCACGAGACCCCAGTACGCGTAGTCGTTGGGGGGCGGAAGGATTTTCACGACCCAGGCCTGTCCCGGTTCAAGCGACCAGCGCCCGCTCTGGTAGTACATGTCACTAGCGGAGTGCGTGCTGTGGTCTTTCTGGGCCTTTACGGCTTCCCGACCGTGAGCCCCCACGATCACGTTCGTGTTTTCTTTCGACATCGCCCACACGGCCGAGACCGCGGTCATGATCCACATCAGGTGTGTTCCGGCGGCATCCAGTCGCTCGGCCAGGACATCCGGTTGCAACTCCGGGGGGCGTTCGTTGGTGACTCGCTTCAGGTGCAAAACGGCCGGGCGCGCTTTGCTGCGGTCGGGGAAGGTCTCACGGATGGCCACGTGGGTGGTGTGGGGCTCCAGCCGGATCCAGTTGCCGGGCTTTTCCGTGGCGCTGAGCATCAGTTCGAAATTCCCGTCGTCATCGCAGTCGAACTGGTCGAGATGCCCCTGGGCGAGCGTTCCCGTCTGCCCTGCTGGAGCTGTCCCGCGGAAGATATCGGTGCCGAAAGTCAATCCGACGTAGGGTGCGTTGCCCTTGTTTCCCCATAACCGGTAGTCGTACTGGGGGTCGATGGTGCAGAAGTAGTACTCCGTGTCGGGGTTGTCGCCGATCAATTTTCGCCAGGGATTTTGCAGGCGAAACAAGACCGGAAACGCCGGGTCTCCTTTCTCGACCACGGATTCGAGAGCCAGGCTTGCCATGCGGGTGACCGTCCGGAATCCCTCGGCCCAGTCGGGTCCCGTTCCTGCGTGTTCGGCGCTGCAGATCATCTCGAGGGCCCGGCGCTGGGTGGCGAGCCAATTTTCAAAAGCCTTCGATAAAACGTCCGGGGGGGCGGTTGACATTGAAACCTCCGTCGTCGTGTTAGGACACGGCAAAGCCTACCTCAGCCCATCCGTCTGGCGCCGGTGACGAAGGGACGAAGGTTCTCTACGCCTCGTTCTCGTGATCGTGCTGGGGAGGGGCGTCCATCGCCTCGGGCGGTGGGAGCAGGATGGGTCCAGGGATTTCGGGGATTCCGTAGCGTTTGCGTAATTGGGCGACGGAGTGGTCCGCAGCTTCCCAGAAATCCCAGTCTCCGATGAGGTTGACGCTGCATGCCGCCCCCCGCTCGTAGCCCACGAC
>JAZAOF010000128.1:0-8483 GCA_036228265.1 Myxococcota bacterium
CCGCGCAACGCTCCCACCGCCGACTGCTTTGCAGCGATGGCTGCCCGGCGCGGTCGATTCGGAGGGGGGGGCCGGGCCCGTCGGAGGCCGAGCTGGAGAACGTACGCAAAGAGACCGGCCAGGGGGGGGGCCGCGGCCACCCCCACCGTGATCCCGGACATCGGCGGGCGAGCGTGTCCGCGGCCCTTGCGAACATCGGCGGGGAGCGGCGCGATGAACTCGTCCATGCTGGCCTCGCCCGCCCGCTCGGACGCGGCGACCGCCCGGGGCGCGGGACCGCCCTGGGGCGACGGCGCGGGCGTCGAAGGAGCCCAGCCTGCAGCCACTTCCAGCGCTTCCGGTTGCACGACGCTCTCTCGGTAGCTTTCGGTCATCGGATCGAAGTAGACGAAGCGAACCGGATCAAGGACGTGCACGCCCTCGGTTTCCGGAATGAGGACGAGGTCTTCCACGATTCGCCCCGTGAAGCGATCCCCTTCCGAGAAATCCCGTTCGAGGTGAGGCTCAAGCGTTCGCAGTTCAGGGCCGATACTTCGCCCCGGCAAGGAGACCCCCGATGCCCAGTTTCCGCGCCCCTCGAGGCTAAGTGTCCACGTCACCGGCTCCCCGGCCCTCGGCTTTTGGGGGACGACCTGCGACTTCAACTGGAACTGTCCGACGGCTCCGGAGAACTCCTGCGGGACCGGGCCCGGCAGCGGCTGGACCTCGACCTCGACCGGTTCCGACGAAACGATCACCCGGGCTTTTTCCGGGCGGTCAAAGAGCGAAGAAAACGACGAACTCCGGCCACCAAAGAAGGAATCGAAGCGGTCAAACGGGTCGGATCGAGACCGCCCGGTCTCGATCGCCACTTCCTGCTCGACCGGCGACAAGTGTACGGATCCCGATTCGGCCAACATGGCGGGGGTCCGGAATTGGACTCCCGGGCGGCCGTCGAACCGGACTGACCGACCCTCGCCCCAGTCGCCCGCGAGGAGATGCGGGTCCCTCGACACCGGGTCCCCCAGGAGTTCGCCCCGACGACCCGCTCCCACGGTCACGACGAAGTCGAGGTCGAAGACCTCGCCGGCAAACGGACGGCGGTCGGCGGGAAGAAGTTGCGCCGAGACGACTTCGTCGAGGCCGATCTCTCCGCCCCCCGCATGGGCCAGGCGCGTTCGTCCCACGTCGATCCCTGTCGCGGGAACGCGAACCCGCCCCTGCTGGGTCATCACCTCGAAGGAGGGGATTTCGATTCGCCCCTCGCGGGTGGGTCGAACCGGGTAGGCCAGCGTCACGGTCGTCTCGGTCTTCGCAGCGCCCCAACCGGACTGGGTCGTCTGTGTTCGACTCGCCTGCCCCGCACGACCCAAGACCTCGAGGCCCTCGATCTCGGGGAGCGTGACCGTTCCCCGGGGACCGGCTCCCTCAAAGCGAAGTTCGAGAGTCGCTCGCTGGCCGACGGCCAACGACTGTCCCGATTCCCAACGAACCCCCTGGGCGCCAACCTGTCCGGCCCCCAACACCCCCGACACGACGGCCATCCATGCGATTGCGTACCGCGCGCTTTTCTTGCCCATCACCAGTCCTTCCCTCTTGATCCTCGCGTTGCTTGCCGTGGATCCTCCATCGCGTTCATTCGCGAGAAAAGACGCCCCGGCGAATCGTTCTTCCGGATCTCTTCCATTCGCCCCAACGCGCCGAACATCGGCGAAGAGGGAGCCACGGATTCATCCTGGCCGCTTCCACCGCCGACGATCCGCCGCGGCGGCCCCTCTCCCGGTTCCGGATCGTCGCTGGGCTCGTCCGCTTCTTTACCGGAACCCATTTCCGGGGATTGCGCGTCGTCCCCGTCGCCCGAATCCAATTCTCCGAAGCCCGCCGCCTCGCGATCCATTTCGCGGCGGTTCTCGTCGATCTCCGGGTCGGACTCGCTCCGGGAGGGCTCATCCGGCGCCTGGAACCCCGACGACTCGCCTCCCGATTCCGACGCGGATTCCGACGCGGATTCGTCGCTTTCCGATTCACCGTTTTCGGATTGGCTCCCCGCTGACCCACCGGATTCACCGCTCTCGGATTCGTTGCTCGCCGAATTGGAAGCTTCGGAATCCGGGTTCGCCTTTCCTTCCGATTCTCCTTGCGCTGGGGACGAACTCGAATCGTTCGCTTCCTGGGGTTGCGATTCCGAAGTCGTGTCGTCCGGCGAATCTCCCTCGGACCCCGGGTCGGATTGCGAGGGCGATTCGTCGGCGCTGGGCGGGGGCGTTCTCAGCGCCGCCAGTCGACGACGCAAGTCCGGCCAATCCGCCGCGGAAGCATCGAGGGCCTCGCCGTGGTCGATCCCGCTTTGCGCGTCGTCGATCACCCCCAAACGCGCCGAAGCCTCGAGTGCGCCCTCCGCTTCCACGTACGCCACCGTGGCCTCGGCGAGATGCGCGTAATCGGTGGCCTGCATCTCCGGCTTCTCGACCAGTTCCGCGACCACCTGCGCCAACTCAGGGGTCATCGGTGCCGGCGATTCAACCGCCTCCGCCCCGCGCGACGAGGCGATCATCCCGGTCATGCATAGCGCGAGCCCGACATGCATCCCGGCTTGCAGCGGGCGAGAGCCCTGGATCCGGCGTCGCGCCACGGGCACGGGGAAATCAAGCCAGAAAGCCAGTCCGAGCAGCGCGAACCCCGGCAACAGGAACCACTGGAAACGATCCTGCATTCGCCGATCCGAACCCTCCCGGTAGTCGCCCTCCACGCCACGCTCCACGGTGACTTCCACCAACTGGTGCAGATCGACCCAGGCCGCCGCATCCCGGTACGTCCCGTCGGTTTCGCGAGCCAGTTCCTGGAGCGTCACGGGCGCCAACCGGGAAAGCACGACCGCGCCTTCCGGATCCTTGACAAGGCCTCCCCGGCCATCGGGGATCACGGCCCCTTCGGTCGTGGCCACGCCCAGGCCCAGGACACGGATCCCGGCGGCACGAAGATCGGGCAGAAAACTCCGCCAGTCTTCCTCGTGCGCCTCTCCGTCACTCAGCACGATGAGAAATCGATCGCCTCGACCGTCCGCGTCGTGAAAGGACCGCAGTGCCGTGCGCAGCATCGCCGCATAGTCGGTCCCGCCCTGGGGCAGGTAATCCGGCGAGAGTTCAGGAACGAGATCGCGCATCACCTCGTAATCGGCACTGAGAGGAACCTGGAGGAACGACGTCCCTGCAAACACGATCAGCCCCACGCGTTCGCCACGAAGTTCGTCGAGAAGCGCATCGATCAACATCTTCGCCCGGTCCAACCGAGTCGGAGTGACGTCGGCTGCGCCCATGCTTCGCGACAGGTCCAGTGCGATGACCACTTCTCGCGACTGGTCGAAAACCACTTCCTCCTCGGCCCCCCACTGGGGTCGGGCCAGGGAGACGAGTACCAGCGCCGAACCCAGCACCAGCGCGATTCCCCGCGTCGAGGTCACGCGCCTGGGGCGGTCCGAGACTCCCGACGGCCCGGCCCAGAGCGAAGTCGCGCGCTGGAGTGCCGTGGCGGGATTCACTCGCCCCCTTCGCGAAAAGGCCAGGAGGCCCCCGATTGCGACCAGGGGGACACCCAGGAGTACGAGGGGATACTCGAAGTTCACGACGACCCTCCCGGCGACCTGGAGCGCGACGCCATGAACGCCAGCAGGAAGAAAGCCAGGCCCGGTACCCCCGCAAACGCGAAGTACTCGTGCGTGCGAAGGCTGGCTTTTCCATCGAACTCGATCGCTCTCTCCGCGTCGATCGCGGCGAAGGCCCGATTCACAGTGTCGGCATCGACCGCGCGGAAGTAGCGCCCACCGGTTTGCGACGCGATTCGCGCAAGCGTCGCTTCGTCCAGATCAGACACGACGTCGCGGTAGCCGAGTTTTCTTCCTTCTTCGTCGAAGACGGGCATCGGCACACGACCCTCGCGGCCCGCTCCGATGGTGTACACGGGGATGCCGCGGGATTCGGCAATCTCGGCCGCCTGGAGCGGATCCATGGTTCCCGCGTTGTTGGCCCCGTCGGTCAGGAGAATCACGAAGCCGCCCTTGCGCCGACCGTCTTCCATGCGCCCGGGCTGGCCCAGCCGCGATACCGCAAGCGACAGCGCGTCGCCCACGGCGGTCCCGTCCTCGACCAACCCGACCTGGAGTCGTTCGATCTGGCCGCGGAGCCAGCGATGATCGAAGCTCAACGGCGCCAGGGTGTAGGCTTGCCCGCCGAAGGTTACGACCCCGATTCGATCGGTTTCGCGTCGATTCACGAACGCTTCGATGATGGGCTTGAGCGCCTGGAGCCGGTTGATCCGACGGCCTTCGACCTGGGCGTCCTCCGCCAGCATGCTTCCGGACAGGTCGATCGCGAGCACGATGTCGTATCCCTCCTGCCGAACCTCCTTGCGCTCCTCGAACTTCTGGGGCCGCGCCATCGCCACCGCCAGGAGCAGAAGACCCACGCAGCCCGCCGCCACCGGCACCCGGGATCGCCTCAACGGCTCCCGGCCCGACCAGCGTGCCACGTGCGGGATCGCAAACACGTTCTGCCCCCGCCTCCCGCGCAGCCACAAGACGGCGGGGATCGCCAGCCCGAGCGCCAACCAGAGCGGTGACGCCAGCGTCCAGTTTTCCATTTCCCCCTACCCCTTCAGCCAGTGCGTGCGCGCCCGAAAGAATCGAACCAGCGCGTGCAGCGGATCTTCCCCCACCTCGAGGACGAGACGGTCCGCGGGCCGGGGAAAGAGCGTTCGGAAGCCCTGCTCCCGGGCCTCTACCCAGGCGGCGTGAGCCTTCCGATTGGCCCTCGAATTCGTGTCAAAGGGAACCAATTCGCCATCGACCGGATCCAGGGCTGCGACTTCTCCGATCCGGGGAAGCTCTCGTTCCCAGGGATCGTCCACCCGAACTCCGATTACCTGGTATTGCTCGCGAAGAGACAGCCATTCTTCCGGCACCGGCCGGGCATCGAAGTCGCCCAGCCAGAGAACCACGCTGTGCCTGGGAAAGGCGTGACGGAACTTCTTCCAGTCGATCTGGACCCGGTCTCCTTCTTCAAACCGGGGCGGCGGAAGTCCGATCCACTGCGCCGCGGTCTTCACGATGGCGCTCCGACCGCGAGATGGGCGGCGGATTTCCTCCCCGGCCGGAGTCGCGTGCCAAAAACCGGCCCGATCTCGATTGGCCGCCGAAACGAGGGCAAAGAGAGAAGCCAACTCCAGCAATCCCTCGCGCTTCGTGCACTCTCCCGAACCAAATTGCAGCGACAACGAATCCTCGAACAGGAACACGACCGTGAGTTCGCGCTCCTCGACAAATTTCTTCCGGTAGGGCTCCCCCAGTCGAGCGGTGACGTTCCAGTCGATGTCTCGTATGTCGTCGCCCCACTCGTAACGAACGACCTGGTCAAACTCCCGGCCCCGTCCACGAAACGCGGACCGGTATTCTCCGCCCAGGCTCGAGTCCGCGACGTGGCGAACCCGCCATTCGAGTTTTCGCAGGATCTCCTGCGGCGCCGCAATCGCCTCCATGGATCTAGCGTGCTCCCGGGATCGGCGTGGTCTCGAGGATTTCGTCGAGCACGTCGTCAATTTTTCGTTCGGAGGCTTCCGCTTCGTAGGTGAGGCCAACCCGATGACGAATGGCATCCAGGAAGACCTCCTGCACGCGATCCGGCGTGACGTATTCGTGACCGCGGACAAAGGCGAGCGCTCGTGAAGCCTGTACCAACGCAAGAGAAGCGCGGGGCGATGCGCCAAAACTGAACACGCGATCGGAACCACCGCCCCCACCGGCTCGCTTCCGGGTTTCTCGGACGAGAGCGAGCATGTACCCCTGGAGTTCGTCGCTCACGTGAACCTTGTCGACGAGTTCCCGAAGCTCAACGAGCTCCGTGGGACTCGAGACGGCCTCGACGCGAGGCGCCTCGGTCACGGAACCCCAGCGATCCATCATCGCGCGCTCGTCACGCTCACTGGGATAGTCCACCACGAGCTTGAACAAGAAACGATCGACCTGGGCCTCGGGAAGCGGATAGGTCCCCTCCTGCTCCACGGGATTTTGCGTGGCCATGACCAGGAAAGGGGAAGGCAGGCGATAGGAGTTTCCGCCGATCGTGACCTGGCGCTCCTGCATCGCCTCGAGGAGCCCGCTTTGTACTTTCGCGGGGGCACGGTTGATTTCGTCAGCCAGGACCAGGTTGGCGAAGATCGGGCCGCGGTGAACCCTGAACTCCCCCGTTTGCGGCTGGAGGATCATCGTGCCGACGACATCGCTCGGAAGGAGGTCCGGCGTAAACTGAACCCGTTCGAAATCGACATCCATCGCTTCGCCGAGGCTCTTCACCAGCAGCGTCTTCGCCAGCCCGGGCATGCCTTCAAGAAGCACGTGACCGTCGGCCAGCATGGCGACGAGCATGCGATCGACGACTTCTTCTTGTCCTACAACCGCCTTCCCCACCTCGGCACGTACCCGATCGGACCATTCGCGACCTGCTTCCATTGGGTCTTCTCCTCTTGCGAAGCGCGCTTCCAACCCCCCTCTCGGGACCCGGTTGCGGCGAGTTCACGGTCAGAGACAGCCCGGGGGCAGCCAATGTTCCCAGCCCTGGAGAGCCCGGCGACTCGGACCCGACGCTTCCAGGCAGCCCCTGGGGAGCCCGAGAAAAGCGCCTTGACAGCCGTCCCCCGGTGCCGAGTTTTGGGCAGAACCCGGGAAAAAGGGAGCAACACGTGAGCGATACCCACAAGCACGACACGACGTCCGCAGACGCGCGCACCCCTGGAAGTCGGCTCAACGTACGGTGCGATGCCGCCATATCGGCGTGGGACGGCCTGCTTTCGGGGATGTACCTGGAAACGCTCCATGCGCTTTCTCGCCTGCGGATCCACTAGCACCGTGCCAACGGCACCGCTCGGCGGCGGAATCCTGGCGCCAGCCCCAGGCCGAAAGAGGTTTTCTCAACGAAACGACCACCGCACCATCACGCCCCGTCCACCACACGGGGGCCCCGTGGCGCTTTACCCGTTGGAGCGTGGCCCTGGCCGGCAGGCGACTCGTTTCTTCGCAGGGAGCGGACACCACGGCGACCTCGGGAGAAACAACCCCGAGGAATTCTGCCGATACCGAGTTCGCGCTGCCGTGATGGGGCAGCACCAGGACGTGGGAGTCGAGGGCGCGCCCCTGTTTCAACATCGCTCTCTCCGCAGCAAACCCCACGTCGCCCGGCAAGAGGACCGCGACGCCCCCGAAGTCGATCCGCGTCACCAGGGACCGGTCGTTCCGTGAACCCTGCGCAAGCCCCCGGACCGGCCAGACCGTTGACAGGGAAACATCGCCCGGAAGCTGCGCCGTGTCCCCGGCAACCTTCTGGAAAACCGGCACACTGCGCTCGCGCGCCGCGCGCCGAAGTTCCTTGAATCCCCCGTCCGAATCTCCAGCGGGCACCCAGATCTCCCCGACTTCGATTGATCGTACGACCGTCGGGAGGCCTCCCCGGTGGTCCAAGTCCGCGTGGGAACCGATCACGACATCCAGTTTTTCGATTCCAAGAGCTTCGAGAGCCGGAACCACGACGGAACGCCCGCGATCCCTTCCGGCACGAAACGCTGCCCCTCCGTCCACGAGGACCGCGGCCTCCGGTCCCCGGAAAACGATGGCGTCTCCTCGACCGACGTCGAGCACGACCAGGTACGGGGGCGTGGGATCCAGGCCGCCGGGAATGGCCAGCGCGCAGACGCTGAGCAACGACCCCAGAAGACGAGTCCGCGTGCGCCGGGCACACAGGGTCAGCCCCCCGAAAATCGCACACGCAATCCACGCGAGCCCTCCCGGAGTCCCGCCAACGGACAGCCGCGCTAGCGCGGCTCCGGCAAACTCGAGAAGTTGAAGCAGGCGATCGAAAAGCGCGCAGAGCCCATGGAGCACGATTTCCCCGGCTTCCAACCCGGCCAGGGCGACCGCCAGTAGACAACCCGGGAGCACAACAAAGCCGAATACCGGAACGAGAACCAGGTTCGCCAGCAGAGCCACCGGCGTGACGGCGACACCGTGGAGGGCCAGGATCGGCCCCGTTGCGGCGAGAGCCGTTGCCGAACCGCGAATCGAACGCCCAAGAAACCGGCGAGCGCGCCCACGTGAACGAATCTCCCCTGCGTTTGGCGCGGCCGGTTCCCCCGCCCAGGGATCGAAGAGCAGCGCCGCGGTCGCCGCGAACGAGAGTTGGGCCCCCAGGTCGAAGAGCGCGGCTGGCTGCAACGCCAGGACGGCCAGCGCGGCCCCGGACAAGGCCTCTCGAGAGGCCGCTCGGCGACCGAGAATCGACAGCCCGACAACAACGATCGCGCATACCCAGGCACGCTGAAGCGCGACCCCCCAGCCCCCCATCGCGGCGTAGGCAGTGGCTCCCACGAGCGCGGCGACCGCCGCGATCCGGCGAGTATCGAAACGAGCCGTGAGCGCCGATAGTCGCCGAAGACAGGCCAGGCTGGCGAAATAGGCGAGCGCC
>JAZAOF010000129.1:0-16847 GCA_036228265.1 Myxococcota bacterium
ACGGCGAACCGGCACCGCAGAGCGCCACGTGGAGTCCGTCGGGTAGCTCGTCGACCAGATTGGCGTTCAAGCGCTGCGCCACGACGCGGTCCATGAGGCGAAGCGTAATGGGGCCCTGGAAGGCGTAGGCGACGATCAGCAGGACGGCGAGTACGAGGACCAGGCCGAGAAGGAATCGTTTCATGGAAAGCCTCCATTCGCTGCGGTGACGGTTTCGGGGTCGACAATCTAAACACAATCGCGGTGGTTCTGCGACCGTTTCGGGTCCTGCGGGATTGCCCGAGCCGCTCTACCTTCGGCGCAACCGCCCCCACGGCGGCAACCCACGAGGAGGTCGGCATGGCGGATTCGGAGCGACGCAAACGGGGCGCGGAAATGTTGAAGGAAGTCTACGCGGGCGACGTGGCGGCTCCGCCGCCGGGGATGCCCGTCGTAGCCCTCATGCTCGAGCACCGCTTCGCCGAGGTCTGGACGCGCGAAGCGCTCGACATCCGAGACCGCCGGCTCATCCTGCTCGGCATCATCGCCGAAAAGGGAGAACCGGGAACCTTCGCGATCCAGGCGCGTTCGGCGCTCAAGCGAGGCGAGTTGACCGCGGAGCAATTGCGCGAGGCACTCGTCATGATTGCCAACTACGCGGGGTACCCGCGGGCGGCCTCGCTTGTGGGTGTCGTCGAGAAGACGATCGCCGATTTCGAAGCCGAGTCCTGACGCGAGGGGCCAATCCGCGTTGAGGATCGCTTCCCGGAGAAGGCGCTAGAAGAATCCGGACGCCTGGAGCACCAGCCCGGCGGCGAGCACCAACATCAGCGAGCCCACCGCGACGTGTACGCGATGCAAGGCCCGGGCAGAAAAACTGTGACGCAGCCGGGAGGTGATGGTCGTTACGCCGATCCACCAGATCGCGCAGCCCAGGGCGATTCCCGCCGTGGCTGCTGCGGGTTGCCGCTCGGCCACGCCGCTGGCCCCGAGAGCGGCCAGGAGAGCCGCGATCGTGAGAATGGCCAGCGGGTTCGAAAGCGTGACGGCAAAACTCGTGGCGAAGCCCGAGAAAGAAGCCCGGGCTTTCCCGTCGCCCGGGTCGAGGTCCGGCGTCGCCCGCATCAGGTAGATCGCGATCAGGGCGAGGACGCCCGCAGCGATCCATCGAAGGATTGTTGCGTTCGATTGGACCCAATCGGCGGCCAGTGAAAGGCCGTACACGGCGGCCGAGCCGTAGAGCGTATCCGCCAGGAGTGCTCCGGCGCCCGCGGTGATCCCGGCGAACCAACCCGCGCGCAGGGTCTGGCGAAGGCACAGCGCATTGGCCGGTCCTACGCCCACCGATACCCCGAAGCCGACGGCGACGCCGGCTCCCCCAGCTGCAAGTGCACTCCAGTCCAATGAATCGCTAGGCGGTGCGGTGGAAACCCGTCCGGGAGGGTCGCCCGGGGGCGGGATCCTTTCTCCCCGGTGCCCTTCGCGGCGCTCGAGGAATCGCTCGCACGGCTCCTTTCCCTGTCGGCTGGTTGTAGATGGAGAGAGTAGCCAAGAATCCGGCCCGCAGAGGTCGCGCGGGGGATTCCCGGGGACCCCACCTACGTCGCGGTTTCCCGGTCTTCTTCGGGCGGAAAGGTCTGCTTTCCGTTGACCTCGGTACGGATTCGTCGAAGTTTCAGGTGCTGGATGCGCCAGCGGCCGTCCCCGTCTCGCCGGTACTCTTCGAAGTAGAAGCCCGTCCCCCAGAGCACCATCCCTCCCTTGGCGGCGGGCCACCAGAGGTGGTCCTCCATCGCCCAGGTCCCGTTGGCGGAGTCGGGCCCGGTGAGGGTGATTTCGGAGGTGTGCCCATGGTGCACGGTCTTCACGCCCTCCAGCACGGGCTCGAGGTACTCGCGAAAGGCCCGGCGCCCGCGCAATAGCGGCGTGCCCTCCTGGGTGGTGTCGACGAGGACGTCCTCGCAGAAACAATCCTCCCAGTCGTCCCAGCGCTTGCGGTCCATGGAGTGGAAGTAGCGTGCCTTCAGTTGACGGATTTCCTCGATCGCGAGGAGTTCCTCGACGGTCACGGGGCAGCGCCCGGGGGCATCTGCAGGAGTTCGACGACGTGGCCGCCCATGGCTGCCGGGGCTTCGAGATAGGCAAAGGAAATTTCGGGCTAGTAGACCTTGTAGAAGATCACTTCGAACCCCTCTTTGAGCATGGGCTCGATCTTCGCGTCGATGTCTTCGACATCGAAGCGAACGTGGTGGAGTCCTTCGCCGTGGTCGCGGAGGTGGTCGCTATGCGGGGGGTGCCCGTCGAGGACGGCGATGAGTTCGACTTCGATCGGACCCGCGTTGTTGGTCGCGACGTGGAGCGTGCAGTCGGCGGTTTTTCCGCGAATGAGGCAATCGTCGAGTTGGGCCGTGTAGTGTTCGAAAGGTCCGTAGACCGCGCCGTAGGTCTGGAGAGCCTGTTCCATGTCGTGAACCACGTAGGCCACCTGGGCGATGGGGCCGAGACCGAATTTTTCGGAGATCGCTGAGGTCATGGGGGGCTCCGGTCAGGGGTTTCGGCTCCCAGGCTAGCCAAGGGGGAGGGGAGCGCGCTCCTCAATCGGGCCGCGAGAAGAGTCGGCCGCCTTCTTTGCGGACCCGGCAGCCCGAGAGTTTCTCGTCGAGTTTCAACAGGTTCTCGCCGCCGGGCAGGGCGGCGAGCATCGCCGCGACCCGGTCGCGGCCGTTCGGGGTGCACGCCGCCAGGGCATCGGCGATGCGTTGCAGGCGCCAGGCGTGGTGGGCCGTCACCATGCGCCGGCCCCGGGCGCTTCCCAGCGTGAAGTCGTGGGTGAGCGGGCCGTCGCCGGTCTGGAGAGCCTCGAACCCGGGGGTGGCGGTGAAGGTCTTGGCGGGCAATTCGGAACCCGGGGTGTGCTGGTCACTGGAGATGAAGTCGGTGAGGGCGGCGAGAGAACTCTCGAGGGCGGGCCACATCTCCTCGAAGAAGACTCCGAGAATGGGCATCAGGGTTTCGGGGACGTGGTCGTCGGGCAGCCAGGCCCCGCCGTCGCTGGTGGCGGGACGGGGGACGAGTTTTCCGTCATCGTCCAGGGAGTAAAGGCTCTGGTCGTAGGTCCTCGCGTTGAGGGCGTTGACGCCGTTGGTTCGTTCGACCCACTCGGCGACGAGTGGAAAGTGAAGATGGAGGGCGCCCCCCGGTACCGCGTCTCGAAAGATGTGCGCGTAGAGGGGGGCGAGCAATCCGAAATCTCCCAGAGCCGGTTGCCCGCCCAGCGTAAAGTCGTGCACGGCGAAGTGGTCCTCGAGAAGCCGGAAGATCCGCAGGGCGCTGGCTTCCCAGGCGGCTTCGGTCTCTTCGTCGCAGCCCAGGTGAAGCAGGCCGGCGTAGACCCCCCGCGGTGCCGTGCGAGCCTCCGAGATGCCGAACGCGATCTCGAAAAAGGACTTCGCCGCGTCGCGGCGACCCGCCCCGTCGGCATCGGGGGCGAAGAGCACGCCCCATTGTTGCTCGTTGGAATGGCGGTGGTTGGGCGAGGCCCCATCCAGACTGAAGTGCCAGCGCTCCCAGAACCCGTGAACCACCATCCATTCGTCGGCCAGGAGTTCGACCAGGTAGCTGGCGATGCGCTGCCGCGGCCGATCCGGTCCCGGAATCACGGGGGCCTTCGCGTGCGCGGCTTCGCAGTAGTCGATCATCTCCGCGGTGTCCTGCACCCAGGTCCCGTCGGGAGCTTCGAGTTGGGGAACTGCCGCTGTCCCGGATTGGGGGAGCAGCAGCCCCTGGATGAGATCGCTGGTGGCGAGGATGTCTTCGAAGCCGGCCCCGAGATCGTCCATGCGCTGCTTGTAGCGCAGGTAGGCGCGGGTCTTTCCCGAGAAGTAGCTGTGCTCCCAGGAGAAGTGACGGTAGAACGGGGGGGCGGTCATCGGTGGCCTCGCGGTGTTTCGGGTCAGGAGAAGGTTTCGCGCTTCGAGAGAGTAACGCGCGCGCCCATTCGGATCAGAGCCCGAGTCGCGACTGGAGCAGCGGGACCGTCTCGAGGTCTTCGATTGCGGCGCTGGCGCGAGCGACGAAGTCCGCGGCATACGCCCCCGAGGCATCCCCGGGTCGCCGCGGATTGAGAACGGCGGGGGCCGCCGCGATCACGGTGTAGCTGGCCTGGAGGCGATGCGCGGTCCAGGCGTCTTCCAACGAGGGAGCGTCCCCCTCCGCCCGCCTCCGGTGTTCGAGGTATTGGCCGATCAACTCGCGCTCGTGGCGGCGCCGGTCGGCGATGGAGAGCGCCATGCACAGGAAATAACCCACGTCGCGCATCGCCGGAGCCCATGCGAAACACCCCCAATCGAGAAAGCCCAGGCGGTCGCCGTCGATGAAGAGGTTGGCGAGGTGGGCGTCGCCGTGGGTCGCGACGGGTGAGCCCTCCTCCCAGAGGTCGTGGACGGCTTCGCCGCGTTCAATGTAGAGACGGGCGATGGAGGTGTAGGCCGGGGTCAGGGTCTCCGGGCGCGTGGAAAGTGCGTGCTCGAGCATCGCGCGGGCGTAAGCGGGTTGGCGAAGCGGCGGCTCGATCCAGTCCGGAGCGTCTTCCGCGCCGGGCCGAAAGAGGGCGTGAAGGTCCGCGAAATTTTTCATGGCCGATTCCGCGAGGTGCAGCCCGACGCCCTTCTCGTCCGTGGGAAAAGAGCAGCCCGACATTTCGAGGTCTTCGACCAGGAGGGCGAAGCGGCCATCGCCCGCGTCGTACTGGGCGACGAAACCCCGGGGCACGCGCATCGGAACGCGGTTGGCGAGGTGCCGGTAGAAGAGGACTTCGCGTCGTCCCATGCCGCTCTCGAGCACCAGGCTTCGCTGGCGCGGATCGGTGGGAGGGCATTTTGCGAAGAAGTGCTGCGGGGCCCCGGCGGCGGTGGTGTACGCGACGCGCAGCCGCGCGTTGTCATTGGTGCCGTGGCTGAGCGCTTCGACTCCAACGGATGCGATGCGAGTGCCCGGAAACGGCTCGGAAAGGGCGGCTTCCAGCCAGCGCGCATCGATGGCGTCGGGAGTCGGAGGGATCGAGGTCACCGATCCAGACTACACCGTCTGTCGCGGGAGAGGGGGCGCACTGGGCTAGGGTGGAGCCTTCCCAAAGCCCGAAGAGGGAGAACTTTTCACCGTGGCCCGCCGAATTCGTTTTCGCTCCCGTGTGTTTGCCAGCCTGCTGGGCGTCGCTCTGCCGTCGGTCGCCGGCGCGCATGCCCTGGCCCCGTCGCTCCTGGAACTCCGCGAAGTGGGACCGGAGCAGGCGGTCGTGCGTTGGAAGCAGCCCTTGAAGCAACCCGCCGGCGTCGAACTGCGCCCCCTGTTGCCCGAGAACTGCAGTGCCCTGGGAGAGGGTGAATCGTTTCGCGAAGGCACCGGGGTGGTCACCGAGGGCGAGATTCGCTGTCCGGGGGGATTCATTGGACGGCGGATCGGAGTCGAGGGGTTGGAGGCGAGTCCAACAGCCGTGCTGCTCAGCCTGCAACTGGGGGACGGCGCGCGGGTCAGGCAGATTCTGAACGCCGACCGCCCGTCCTTGCTGATCCCCGAGCGCGAAGGGGCCCTCGATGTTGCGACGGGGTATGTCGAACTGGGGGTCGAGCACATCCTTGGAGGTCTCGATCACCTGCTCTTCGTGTTGGCCCTTGTTCTCCTGGTGCGCGAACGCCGGGCACTGTTCTGGACGATCACGGCATTCACCGCGGGGCATAGCATCACGTTGGCCCTGGCGATCCTGGAGTGGATCGTGGTGCCCCAGGCTCCCATCGAGGCGGCGATTGCGTTCAGCATCTACGTGCTCGCCGTCGAGATCGTGCGGCGCGAAGAAGGTCGGCCTACCGCGCTGGAACGGAGGCCCTGGTGGGTTGCGGGCGGTTTCGGACTCCTTCACGGGCTGGGGTTTGCAGGCGCGCTCGCCGAGGTGGGATTGCCCCAACAAGAGATCCCCCTGGCCCTGGTCTCTTTCAACGTGGGGATCGAGATCGGGCAACTCTTCTTCGTGGTGCTCGTTCTCCTGGGATGGAAGGCCCTGCGCGCGTTGCCCGTGGCCTGGCCCACGGGTATCGCCGTTGCGCCGGCTTACGCCATCGGGATCCTGGCGGCCTTCTGGTTTTTTGAGCGCTCCTGGGAGATGGTGGCGCCGGCCTAGGCGATCGGTCGGTCACCGCGGCTCTCCCGACAGGCGGTTCCCATCAGGGAGTCGAAGCGCCCGGTCGCTCCGGATTGCGCGAGCAGAGATAAAAGGAATGAGCGCGGTCGACGAAGAGCTTTTCGTCGGCGATGGCCTCGGCTCCCACCGAGGACTGGGCTACCGCCTCGAGAAATTCCTCGAGCGATCCCAGGTGCAACTCCGAAACGCTGTCGATGTCCCATACGCCGAGACCGGCGGCCCGGCCCACGGCCTGCGAAGCCTCCAGGTCGACGTGAAATTGGACGTAGCCGCGGGCCCCGGGCGTGGCCAGCCCAAAGCGAGAATGAACGTCGCGATAGCGACGCAGGTAGCTCTCGTGGTCGTAGCCTTCCTTGCGACGCATCAGGTATTCGAGTCGAACCGGGCACTCCGGGTGGGGGGGGCGGAACGCGACATCGGTACCCACCAGGGCCGTACCGAGTTCGGTCCGAGCGACGTCCTGGATCTCTTCGGCGAACCCATCGAGCAGGCGTGCGAGGCGCTCCGGCGTCGCGGCGTTCCCCCGGATGCCGACCGTGGCGCGGTAGGGGGCTTCGGATCGGAAGGGGTCGTTCGGAAGGCGTTCCAGGCGTTCGAAGTGCAGGTCGCGATGGTCGTGGCGCCACTGTGCGATGCGCGTCGCCAGGCGCTCGGAGAGAGCTTTCTCTTTTCCCGGGACGGGTGCGATGTGACTGAGAAATTTCAGGGTGTACTTCCCGGGAAGGCTCTGGGGTTGTTCTCGCTCCAGCATAGGGCACGGTTCATCCTTGGGGTTCGACCGTGGGGTAGAGTTTGCGCGGGAGGAATCGCAGCATGAGTGAAGCCATGGACCTGTCGCCGGATGAGGTGCGTGCACGTCGCAAGAAGGCGGTTGCCCTCGGCTATCGGTTGCTTGCCGCCCAGCGCTGGGGCGATCTGGGGGACGGGCACATCAGCGCGCGCGATCCCGAGCGTCCGGATTGCTTCTGGATGCTGCGTTACGGGGTTTCCTACCACCGCGCTCGCGTGGCTGACCTGGTCCTCGTGGGCCCCGACGGTTCACTGGCCGATGGCGAGGGCGGTATTAATGTCGCGGCGTACTACATCCATGCTCCGATTCTTGCGGCTCGCCCCGACGCCGTGAGTGCGTGTCACGTTCATACCACGTGGGGGACGCCCTTCTCGGCCGAGGTGCGCCCCATCGAGCCGATTTCCCAGGAGTCCTGCATCTTCTTTGAAGATCACGCGATCTTCGACGACGAAGAAGTCCAGGTTCAGAGCGTCGAGGGAGGCAAGCGCATCGCGGAAGCCCTCGGCCCCCATCGGGCCGTGATCCTTCGCAACCATGGACTGCTCACCGTGGGCGATAGCGTCGAAGAGGCCGTCGGGTCCTTCGTCCACATGGAACGCGTGGCCGAGGTCCATATGAAGGCCCCCGCCGCGAAGCCGATTTCCGCCGAAGCGGCCCGCTACGCCCAAGCCGACATGCGCAGTTATGGCCCGGGTCGAATCGCCTTCTTCAACCTCGTCTTGCGACACATTGCCGACCCCGACGAGGTTCTCGTCGGTTAGATCTCGGACGCTGCCTCGGGGCGAGGGTCAGTCGTCGAGTACGTCAGCCGCGACGAGTTCTTCGAGGTACGGCGTGTCCCACCAGGAGAGTTGCATTTCCTTGGCTCGGCGAAAGAACATCTGCACGTCGTACTCGATCGTGAAGGCGACTCCGCCCCAGACCTGGGCGCACATTCGCGTACTCTGCTGGTAGGTGTTGCAGGCGAAGAGTTTTGCCATCGGGGCCAGTCGCGCGATGGAGCGACCCTCGGCTGCATTCCAGGCGGCTTCGTGGGCCAGGACCCGGCCGCCATCGATTCGCGTGGATGCGTCGGCCATGTAGTGGGCCAGGGCCTGAAACGCGCCCAGCGGCTTGTCGAATTGAATGCGGACCTTCGTGTATTCGACGGTCTCCTCGAGACAGCGAGCCGCGCCGCCGATGGCCTGGGCGGCCAGGAGAATGATCCCGCGGTGCATGACGGTGTCGTAGGTATTCCATCCCGACCCCGCGGCCCCGATTCGTTCACTCTCGGGGACTCGCACGCCATCGAAGTCGACCCGGAAGTGGGGTTCTCCAGATTGGGACAGGTAGTGGGTGAGGGTGACTCCGGGGCTGTCGGGATCGACGAGAAGCAGCTCTACGCCCTCGTCACTGCGTGCGAGGGTCACGAGACGTTCGGCTACGCCGCCGTAGTTCACGTGGAGCTTGGTGCCCGAGAGGACATAGGCGTCGCCGTCGCGCTTCGCTTCGAGTTGGATTCCTGCTTCGCCGTAGCCGCCGCCTGGTTCGAGCCAAGCCGGCGTAAGGATCGCTTCGCCACTCGCGATTTTCGGAAGCCAGGATTGCTTCTGCTCTTCGCTGCCCGCCTCGAGCAGGAGGCCGGCACTCATGACCCCGCTGACAAAGTGGGGGACCGGCGCCATCGCGCGTCCAATTTCTTCGTAGACGAGCGCCGCGTCGATCATCGTGAGGCCGCCGCCCCCGTATTCTTCCGGCACGAGGATGCCGACGAGCCCGGCCTCGGCCATCTGCTTCCAGAGCGAATCGGGATAGCCCCGGGGATCGTTCTCGGCGATACGCACGACCTCCACGCTCGAGTGCTCCTCGAGAAGGGCGTGGGTCATGTCTCGAATGGCTTCTTGTTCTTCGGTGAATTCGAGGTCCACGTCAAAACTCCTTGTTCGGTAGGCGCGTGGCCTAGAAATTCTTGGGAAGACCCAGGTGGCGTCGGGCGATGATGTTCTTCTGGATCTCAGAGGATCCGCCGCCGACGGTTTCGTTCATCGTGGCCCGGTAGGCCCCTTCGAAGCGGCCCAGCAGCGGGGCCATCTCCTGGCCCTCGCGGATGGTTCCGGCCGCCCCGGTGATGTCGAGTGCTTCGTCGCACACGCGCTGGGAGAGCGAGGTGGTGAAGAGCTTGTACTGGGAAGACTGGACCGTCGGAGGCTTGCCCCCCTGCTTTGCGGCGCAGAGGAAGCGCGTCGACAGGGCCTTGGCGACCGCGGTGTCGGTCACGATGTTGGCGACCAGGCGCCGGGTGTCCGGTTCTTCTCCAATTGGCTTCTCGTCTCGCGTCGCGGTCTTCGTATAGTCGACGAGGACCTGGGTCCGATTCGTGATGGGGGAAAGGGTGAACATCGTGAAGCGCTCGAGGTCGAGCGCTTCGGAGATGTACTGGAAGCCCTTGCCCCGCTCTCCGACGAGATAGTCGCTCGGAACGAATACGTCTTCGAAGAAGACCTGGTTGGTGGTGTCCTTGCCGACGGTGGGAAGGCTCTGGACTTCGAGTCCCGGGTGGTCCATGGGGATCAAGAACAGGCTCAGGCCAGCGTGCTTCGACTTATCCGGGTCGGTGCGTGCCCCCACCCAGTACCAATCGGCGAAGTGGGCCGAGGTGGTCCACATCTTCTGGCCGTTGAGCAGCCAACCGCCCTCGACGGGCTCGGCCTTGAGTTGCATGTTGGCGGCATCGGAACCCGCCTGGGGCTCGCTGTAGCCCACCGCGAACTCGACTTCGGCGTTCAGAATCTGGGGCAGGAATTCCTTCTTCAGTTTTTCGCTGCCGTGGCGGATCAGGGTCTTGCCGATGATGCCGACGCCCTTGCCAATCTGGGGGGCCGCATGGCGCGCCAGGGCCTCGGTCAGGATGAATTCATAGACGCCCTCGATCTCCTGTCCGCCGTACTCCTTCGGCCAGGACATGCCGAGCCAGCCCTGCTTGGCCAGTTTCTTCATGAAGGCGCGTCGTTCGGGCGTATCGGAGAGTTGGCTGAAATTCTCGCGGTGGTGATCCATGACCACGGGATCGTGGTTGTCCACGAGCCACTGCTCAACGTCTTCGGCGAACTTCTGTTCTTCGGGAGAGAAGTCAAAATCCACGGGAATCCTCCTGGAGAAAACGAGAAATCGAGGGAGGGGAGCGAGGCCCCCCGGAGAGAAGGGCTGGACTATATACGAGACGCAGCGTCTTGTAAATGACGTTTTGCCGCCCAAAAAAGGGGAGGGGCCGGATCGAGATATAATGGGCAGACGCCCTACGACCCTTTGAGGAAGCAGTGATGCCCAACGGCCCCCTCCCTTTTGACGCCGACAACCACTACTACGAGGCCCCGGATGCCTTTACACGGCACGTGCCGCCGCAGATGCATGCGCGCGGCGTCCAGTGGGCCCAGGTCGGCAAGCACAAGCACCACCTGGTTGGAGGCAAGATCGCCCACGCGGTAAAAAATCCGACATGGGACCCGATTGCGAAGCCGGGAGCGCTAGCCGACTACCTGCGCGGGAACCCCGGCAATAGCGATGCGAAGAGCCTCCTGGCCGAGCGCGAGCCGCTGCCCCGGGAGTACATGGACCACGACGCACGCGTTTCCAAGATCGAAGAGCAGGGACTTTCGGGAGTCTGGCTTTTCCCGACTCTCGGGGTGCTCTACGAGGAACTGTTGAAGCACGACCCCGAGGCCGTGAAAGCGGTTTTCCGCGGCTTCAACCGCTGGCTCGAGGAGGACTGGGGCTGCAACTACAAGGGAAAGATCTTCGCCTCCCCGTACATCTCGCTCTGCGACGTCGACTTCGCCTGCGAAGAGTTGGAATGGGCGCTCGCCCAGGACGCGCGGACGGTCTGCATGCGCCCCGCTGCGGTCTGGACAGCCAACGACGGAGTCCTCTCTCCCTCGGATCCCTATTTTGACCCCTTCTGGGCCCGGGTGAACGAGGCGGGAATTACCGTCGTGATCCACGCGGGGGATTCCGGCTATACGACCCACGGTTACACCCCGGACGGGTTCAGCGCCGCAGGAGTTTCCGGCCCCATCCGGCCGAATATCAAGGTCTTCAACATCGAGCGAGCGGCTTACGATTTCCTGATCACGCTCAGCTACGAGAAACTCTACGAGCGTTTTCCGAACGTGCGTATTGCGTCGGTCGAGAATGGTGCCGAGTTTCTGCCGGACCTGTTTCGCAAGCTGCGGCAGTCCCGGGATCGGCTGGGGAATCTCGGTTACTACGGGGAAGATCCGGGACTGCTCTTCAAGGAGCACGTCTGGATCAATCCGTTCTGGGAGGACGATGTCTACGAGGTGGAGTCCCTCATGGGAGCCGATCGCGTGATCTTCGGCTCGGATTGGCCCCACATCGAAGGGATGCCCCAACCGCTGGACTACGTGAAGGAGCTCTCGGAGTTCGACGCCGAGAAGCAGCGCAAGATCCTACGCGCCAACTCCATCGAACTCACCGAGCATCGCCCGGCCTGAAGCGGCTTCGGGGGGGCTCAAGCAGGATCGCGGGCCGGGGGTTCGTCGATCTCGGCCTGGGGATCGATTTCGAGGAAGCGGCCCAGGCGAGAAGTCAGCCAGTAGAAGGGCAGCGTGTCGAGTAGCGCGCAGGAGAACTTGAACGCGTAGGCCGTGCCGATGAGCATCAACAGTTGCGCACCCAGTGCGCGGTCGTTGGTGAGAATCGCGGCGAGTCCGCCGATCCACCAGGTGATCAGGATGACGGCTGTGCTGTCGACGAGTTGACTCACCATCGTGGAGCCGTTGTTGCGCAGCCAGAGATGCTTGCCCTTGGTGACCCGTTTCCAGAAGTGAAAGACGTAGACGTCGGTGAACTGCGCCGTCAGGTAGGCGATCATGGAGGCCACGGTCGCTCCGAAGGCAAAGCGGCGAACTTCGAAGAAAACGGGTTCGCGGCTCGCGGCGTCGACGGCCATGCTTCCCGTGGCCGGGTCGATGGTCTCGAAACCCGGCAGGATCCCTCCAAGCCACAGGATGAAGAGCACCCAGCCGTTGAGCAGCAGGCCGGTCCAGACCACTGCGTTGGCGCGCGCCTTGCCGTAGAGTTCCGAGATCAGGTCCGTGCAGAGGAAGGTCATCGGATAGGGAAGGACACCCACGGCCACCGCGAAGGTGAGCGTTCCCCAGGTGGCCGTTTCGAGTTCGCCGAGCTTGATGAAACGCAAGATCCCCAGGATGTTGAGCATCGCCAGGGTTCCCAGGAATACTCCCGCCAGCACGAGAAAAACCCGCTCGCGGCGGGCATGCAGCGCGGAGGCTTCGATCGGGTGGAGATCCACGAGGGGAGCATAGCCCCCCGTCCGGGCCTTCACGCTACTGTTGGGCGGGCCCGCGAGAAACCCCGTACCCCGAGGAATGCGCCGTGAAGAATCCCGTCACCCAGGCCGCCATCGCCATTCCCGTCATCCTACTCGTGGCGATGGCAATCGCCTGGTCAGCAAGCCCTGGCAGCGACATCGCCTGGGGTTGGCCCGTCTTCGCGCTGTGCGGGGTGTTTGCTTTCGCGGTCAACTGGCTCGTCTTCGTTCCATCTTTCCTGGGTCAGACCGAGCGCTACTTCGATGCCACGGGAAGCCTGACCTACCTGGGGCTTCTCGCGCTTGCTCTCGTGGCGACCGAGGGTCGCGACGCGCGGGCGTGGCTGCTCGCGGCGATGGTCGCCGCGTGGGCCGTGCGGTTGGGAAGTTTCTTGTTTCGGCGCATCCGGGAAGACGGTTCCGACGGGCGCTTCGATTCCATCAAGCCGAGTTTCGTCCGCTTCCTGATGGCCTGGACTCTCCAGGGACTCTGGGTCTTTCTGACGCTTTCGTGCGCCCTGGCCGCGATGACGTCCGCCGAGAAGGTGCCGCTGGGAGGGTGGGCCCTGTTGGGGGGATTTCTCTGGGCGACGGGGTTCGTTCTGGAGGTGGTCGCCGACAACCAGAAGCGGGCCTTCCGAAGCGACCCTTCGAACCGCGACCGCTTCATTACGAGCGGGCTTTGGGCCTGGTCGCGCCACCCCAACTACGTGGGCGAGATCACCCTCTGGGTGGGCGTGGCGATGGTGGCCTTCCCGGCTCTTTCGGGGGGGCAGTACCTGACGCTCATCTCGCCGGTCTTTGTTTTCGTCCTGCTCACCCGGATCAGCGGGATCGCGATGGTCGAGCGCCGGGGGATGAGAAAGTGGGGCGATGATCCCGAGTACCGGGCTTATCTTGAAAGGACACCGGCCCTATTTCCCATCGGCCGGGGCTGACACACGGCTTCCGGCCTCTTCCCGCCAGGCCAAAGAGAGGCGGTGCCCGTGGTCTTGGAGATCGCGGCGGGGAGATCCTGCGTTTTCTCGGGGAGCAGCGGGTAGGAACTCAGCTGTAGGAGCGCTCTCGCTGGGACGATCGCCCAGCCCAGGCCAGGCCCACCAGGCCGAGGGTCAGTAGGGCCGAGGTATTCGGCTCGGGAATCTGGGCTGTCAGGCTTCCGCTCAGGCCGGTCGCACTGGTGAAGGTGCCGTTGGTGCCCACGCTGGGAAGCAGAAAGCTGAGCGTCATGCCCCCGGTTTCCGAAACTTCCGAGCCCTCTCCGAAATAGCTCGCGATGGTCGGGGCGACCGTCCCCTGGTGAATCCCGATCTCCACCGAGTAGCCGGTGGGTGTGTGACGCGTCACCGTCAGGTCCTCGGAGAAGATTGCGTCGAGCAGCGTCGTGGACGATGTGATTCCGGCATCGGGAAGGCTGCCGACGATCTCCACGCTTGAGCCGACCCCGCCAGCGAAGACCCAGGACTCAAAGGGAGTACCGGACGTATAGCTGACGAGATTGCCGCTGGTGAAGGAGAGGGTGCATCCCGAGCAGGCGATGGTGTCTCCGTCGTGGCTCGGCGAAGTGATCGAAGTCAGGCTGTCGATCTGGATGCCGCTACCGGAGAGCGCGCCGCCGGCCAACGGGTACGCGAGGTTGCTGGAACTTCCCCAGCCGGGAGCGGCTGAAAAGGTCAGGGTGCTGAGCGCCTGGCTTCCTGCCGGTGCCAAGAGCAGCAGGGTTGCGACGGTGGCGAACCTTACGATCCAGCACTGAACTCTCGACATCGAATGCTCCGCATCCACGGGGCCTCAACCCCTTCTCGATAATGAAGAGCAGTGGCAAGCGGGGCGCAGAAGTGGCGGGCGATGACACGATTCTCCCCGGAAAAGGCAACGCCGGCACGAAGATGGGCGAAAGTGAGGGTTTTAACACCCACAGGGATGCGCCCCGTGAGATGGGCGGCGAAAGCTCCCGGGTCGAGTTCAATCGAGCCCGCGGCCCCAAGAGGGCCGTGGGAGAGGTCGCGCGCCTCCCTAGAGAGGGAGGTCGCCCGCAGCGGCGCTCACGCTGCCGGTCTTCGAGTAGGCTTCGATGGAGCGCATGGCAATGCGCCACTGGTGGACCTCGTCGGCCCCGTCGGCGAATCGCGCCCAGCGGGCCTGGGTGGCCATGTGCGCGAGGGGCGTGTCCGTCGAGTAGCCGAGCGCGCCGTGGACCTGGATGGCCCGGTCGATGATGCGGTTGAGGGCATTGGCGACGAAATGCTTGGCCATCGAGACTTCGCTCTTGAAGTCGTGGCCGTTGTCGATCTTGTAGGCGGCGTGGAGCACCATCAACTTCGATTGATAAAGCTCCATCGTGCTATCGGCGATCATCCACTGGATGCCCTGTTTCTCGGCCAGCAGGGAGCCGTGGGCGAAGCGTTTCATTGCGCGGTCGATGGTGAGGTTGAGCGCGGTCTCGGCCTGGCCGATCCAGCGCATGCAGTGAGCGAGCCGCGCCGGGCCGAGTCGGGCCTGGCCGAGCAGGTGACCCTGTCCGGGCCCGCCCAGCATGTTCTCCTTTGGCACTTTCAAATCCGTGATGCGGATCTCGCAATGGTTGTGCCCGCCGCTCATCGTGTGGACGTCGCGTTCGATTTTCCACCCGTCCGAAGGGATGTCGACGAGGAAGGCGCTGTTGGCGGCCTGGGGAATTTCGGGATCGTCCTCGGTGCGCGCGATCAGGATGGCGAATTGTGCGCCGTTGGCCCCGGAGATGAACCACTTGTGGCCGTTGATCCGCCAGTGGTCGTCCATCTCCACGGCGTGGGTCTGGATCAGCGTCGGGTCGGATCCCGCGACATCGGGCTCGGTCATGGCGAAGCACGAGCGCGCGCGGCCTTCGCAAAGAGGCTTCAGGTACTTTTCCTTCTGGGCGTCGGTCGCCCAGTGAAGCAAGGTGTGCATGTTGCCCTCGTCGGGAGCCTGGGCGTTGAGGGCGAAGGGTCCGAACCGGGTCTTCGCCGCCTCGGCTGAAACACTGGCCATGGCCACGTGCCCCAGGCCCATGCCCCCCCATTCCTTGGGCATGTGCGGTAGCCATAGACCCTGTTCGTGGGCCGCCTTGCGCATCGCGATCACCTGCTTCACCAGCACGCTTCGATCGTCCTCGTTCGCGGCGATCTCTTCTTCCCCGGGCCGGACGACCTGCTCCATGAATTCGCGCACCTTCACGCGCAGGTGTTCGATCTCCTCGGGAAAGCTGAAGTCGATGGCCATGGGGGTCTCCTTTGTCGTGGGCGAGAGGACTGTACCCCAACCCGGGCTCCGGGCTGGGGAGCATTTTGACGCGCATCGTTTCCGGCGTTATCAAGGACGCCTCCGGGCGATTGACCCCGGAGTTGGAGGGGCCTCGCCGTGATCCGACACAATCCCTGGATCGTTCTGACCCTGGTGGGGGTGCTGGCCGCCTGCGGGTTCGAGCCCACTTCCGACCCGTGGTCGCCGCCGACCGGGGCGGCGCAACCCACGCCCATCGCCCCGCGAGAGGATTGCGCGAACCGCGTCTCCGAGAAGCAACCGCTCTTTGGCGACCTGCACATCCACACGGCGGTGTCGATGGATGCCAATGCCATGGGCACCCTGGCCGGCCCCGACGATGCCTATCGCTACGCCACCGGCGAGGCCATCGAGGTCTACAGCGGCGATCCCCAGCAGGGGATGCGCCTTGCCCGGATCGACCGTCCGCTCGATTTTGCCGCGGTCACCGACCACGCCGAGTGGATGGCCGAAGTTTCCCTCTGCACGACTCCGGGATCGGTCTCCTATGACAGCACGGGCTGCCAGATCTACCGGGGAGAAGACGAGTCCTTCCTGGCGCAGATCCTGGGGATGAAGGGATTCATGGCCAAGATCGGGGGTCTTCTGGGGCTCCTGGGCCGGCGCGATGACGTGTGCGGCGACGACGACGAGTTCTGCCGTGCCGAACTGGGCGCGGTCTGGCAGGCCAACCACGAGGCCGCGGAGCGTTTTTACGATCGCTCGGAGGCGTGCGCCTTCACGACGTTTCACGGCTGGGAGTACAGCCACTCTCCGCGCATGACCAAGCAGCATCGCAACATCATCCTTCGAAACGAGCTCTCGCCGGAACTTCCGATCTCGTCTCTCGAGACGCCGGTGGAGATGGATCTTCGACGCCAGCTCGTCGAACTCTGCAACGACACCGGTACGGGCTGCGAGGCCATTGCGATCCCCCACAACCCGAATCTGTCCAACGGGCAGATGTTCAAGGTCGAGTACGCCGACCTTCCTCTCGAGGAGCAACGGAAGCAGGCGGCCCTGCGCGCGCGGCTCGAACCGATCGTGGAGATGATGCAGATCAAGGGGGAAAGCGAGTGCCGCAACGGGATGTACGGAGTGGTCGGAGAACCCGACGAACTCTGTGGCTTCGAGAAGAACCGCGACATGGGTCAGCCCGATCTCGAAGACTGTGGCGAAGGTGCGGAGTGGGGATCGCAGACCGGAAAGGGATGCACCTCGCGGACGGACTTCGCGCGCTACGCGCTCCTCGAGGGGCTTCGCGAAGAAGACCG
>JAZAOF010000130.1:0-9735 GCA_036228265.1 Myxococcota bacterium
CGCCGACCGGCTCGCAGAAGCACTGGCCGAGAAGACACACCGCGAAGCGCGCCGGGCGTGGTATGCCCCCGGCGAGGAACTCGGTAACGAGGAACTGATCGCCGAGAAGTTCCGGGGCATTCGCCCGGCCTTCGGCTACCCCGCCTGCCCGGCCCACACGCCCACGAGCCTGCTCGGCGACGGGCGCGGCGCCGAAGATCTCGGGATCGAGCTCACCGAAAACCTCGCCATGACGCCGGCCGCCAGCGTGAGCGGCCTCTACCTCGGGCACCCGAAGGCGCGGTACTTCACCGTGGGACGGATTGGCCGCGACCAACTCGAAGACTACGCCGCGCGCTCGGGGCGGCCCCCCGAAGAAATGGAGCGCTGGCTCCAACCCACCCTGGGTTAGACGGCTGCCGAGCTACCCCCCCTCGGCGTAGGGAGGCTCGGGCTCATACTGCATGAAGCGTTGGGTCGCCCGCGCGGTTTCGACATCCCATACCTGGCCCACGAGCCACAAGGACATGTCGATCCCGGCGGAGACGCCGGCCGCGGTCACGACGTTTCCATCGTCCACGAACCTCCGGTCGTCCAGCACCGTCGCATCCTTCGCGGCCTCGCGAAGCGTTTCCACAAACGCCCAGTGGGTGGTGATTCGGCGTCCCTTCGTGAAACCCGCACCGTGCAGGAGATAGGACCCCGTACAGACGCTCGTCACCCAGGAACAGCGGCTTCCCGCCTGGCGCAGCCATTTAATGAGAACCGGGTTGTCGATCTCGGTGCGCGTGCCCATCCCGCCGGGCACGAGAACGATGTCGAGATCCGGCGCCGTCGCGAAGGTGGAATCCGGCATCACTCTCAACCCGTTTGCACAGAGCACCGGGCCCTCTTTTTCGGCGATGCTCACCACCCGGGTGTCGTGCCCGGCCAACCGTACGCTCCCAAAAACCTCCCAAGGGCCGACGAAGTCGAGTTCTTCCACCTTCTCAAAGAGCAGGATGCCGAACGTGGTGCAGGCCATGGCGAAACCTCCGAGACAAAAACTAGCGCGCAGCGTCGCCGTCGATACCCTGGAGTCATGACCACGGACTACGAACGCACCCTGGGTGTCGTCGAAGCCATTGCGGCAGCCCGGGATCAATGCCCCAGCGGGATGGCCCGGGTCGTCGCCGAAGGCGCGCTCGAAGCCTCCAAGGGCGCCGAATCCCGCGTCCTGCGAGAGCAGGCCTGGCTGGTCATGAACGCGCTCCAAGGATGGCGCGGCGAACGCGCCGACCAGGTTCGCCGCTCTCTCGCCTCGTTTCTCGAATCGGACTAGCCCGAACAACGCAGCGGGTCAGGCTTCGCCGGTGTCTCGATCGTCCATGCCTTCGAGGTGGTCGTCGCAGCCGAGGGCTGCGAGGGACCAGGGCCCCGGCCCCTCGATCACGCTGTAGGAGGTGTTTCGGAAACGCAGCGGCGAATCGGGAGCCGCCAGTCCGCCCGAATCGACGTGGTGGAGCGCCATGGCCTGCAGGACCAGGCCATGGCTCACCACCGCCAATGCCCCCCCGAGCCCTTCGGAAGCCGACACGACCCGCTCCCACGCTCGCTCCACCCGGGCCCGGAAATCCAGCCCGGTTTCACCGCCCGGAGGTGCGTAGCCGGGTTGGAAAGGATCTTCGTCGAGATCCGCGTACGCCGTTCCGCGCAGGTCGCCAAAATTGCGCTCCTGGAGCAGGGGCTCGAATTCGAGGCTCGCTCGGGTGGTCCCTTCGAGCGCGCGAGCCGTCTGTTCGGCGCGAAGCAAGTCACTCGACAGGATGTGGACGATGCCTGCGTCTGCGAGGTGCTTCGCGAGGCGGCGCGCCTGTTCGCGCCCCCGTTCTCCCAGCGGAGTTTCCGGTTGCTGCAGCACCCGGGCGGCATTGAGCTCGGTTTCGCCGTGTCGAATCAGGTAGATCGTCATCGCCCCGGGAACCTAGCGCCCCCGAAGCCCGAAGCGGTAGAATCGGGCCCCCCAAGGAGGACCCCCATGAGTGCACCTGACACCAATCTTCAAGAATCCCTGGATCCCGCAATCCTGGGAGCCGCCGATCGACTGCGCGAGGCCTTCGATTCGGGCCGCACGCGACCGCTGGCCTGGCGCCGAGAACAACTGAAGCGGCTGAAGGACCTGGTCCGCGAGCAAAGCCACGAACTCGTCGCCGCGCTTCAAGCCGACTTCGGAAAGCCGGAACTTGAAGCCTGGACCATGGATGTCGCCCTGATTGGCTCGGAATGCGACGCCGCGCTGAAGCAACTCTCGCGCTGGACACGACCGGAGCGCGTTCGCACCCCCCTGGCCCAGAGCCCCGGCCGCTCGCGAATCGTCCGCGACCCCCTGGGAGTCGTCCTGATCATCTCCCCGTGGAACTACCCGGTCCAACTCCTGCTCTCGCCCCTGGTGGGCGCCATCGCGGCGGGCAACTGCGCGGTCCTCAAGCCCTCGGAGGTGACGCCTCATACGTCGGCCGCGCTCGCCAAGTGGATTCCGCAATACCTCGACAACGACTGCTTCCAGACCGTGGAGGGCGCCGTCGAAGAAACCACGGCTCTCCTCGGCCAGCGCTTCGATCACATCTTCTACACCGGCAACGGAACCGTGGCCCGTGTCGTGATGGAAGCCGCCGCGAAGAACCTCACCCCGGTCACGCTTGAACTGGGCGGCAAGAGCCCCTGCATCATCGACCGCAATGCAAACATCGAAGTGGCCGCCCGGCGGATCGCCTGGGGGAAATTCGTGAATGCCGGGCAGACCTGCGTGGCCCCGGACTACGTGCTCGTCCACCCCGAGTGCGAAGAAGAGTTGGTGCAAAAACTGGGCGAGACCATCCGCGATTTCTACGGCGACGACCCGAGCCAGACCCCGGACTTCGCGCGCATCGTCAACACCCGTCACCACCACCGCCTGGCCTCGCTCTTGAAGGAAAGCGGGGACATCGTAGTGGGTGGAGAACTCTCCGAAGACGACTGTTATGTCGCCCCGACGGTTGTTCGCAACGTCACGGCCGAATCGCCCTTGATGTCCGAGGAGATTTTTGGTCCCATCCTGCCGATCCTGACGAGCGAAAGCGTCGAGGAGTCGATCGCGTTCGTGAACCGGCGGGAAAAGCCCCTGGCCCTGTACGTCTTTACCGAGGACAAGGCCGTCGAGGAGAAGGTGATCTCGGAAACGACGTCCGGTGGCGTCTGCGTCAATGCGATCGTCTGGCACATCGCGAACCCGAACCTCCCCTTTGGCGGAGTCGGTCCCAGCGGAATGGGCGCCTACCATGGGCGGGCCTCATTTGAAACCTTCAGTCACCGCAAGTCGGTCATGACCAAGCCCACCCGCTTCGACATGAAGTTCCTCTATCCGCCCTACAGCCGGTTCAAGACGAAGTTCGTTCGAAAGATGCTCTAGGATCGCGACCTCGTGGCCAAGAAACTGAACAAGAAAACCAAGGAGTCCGCGAAGGCGGACCGCTATGTCCTCTACCAGGAGTCGGTACAGGAACCGGAAGCCGACGTGGATCTTTCGCTGGAGATCTTCGAAAAACACGCTGGCCGCCCGGCGCGTCGAATGCGGGAAGACTTCTGCGGGACGGCCCTCTTCGCCTGCGAGTGGGTAAGGCGCCATCCCGAGAATCGAGCCTGGGGAATCGACCTCGACCCCGAGCCGCTGAAGTGGGGACAGGAGAACAACCTTTCGAAACTCTCGAAACAGGAACTCGCCCGACTGGAACTCATCGAGGGCGACGTGATGTCCGCCGAAACCCCTCTCGTGGACATCACCTGCGCTTTCAATTTCTCCTACTTCCTATTCAGGGAGCGGAAGGATCTCGTGAAATACTTCGAGCGGGCGCACGCGAGTCTCGATACCGAGGGCATGCTCATCCTCGACGCCTACGGAGGCGCCGACGCCCAGAAGACGATGAGCGAAACCCGGGAGCAGGACGGTTTCGACTACATCTGGGACCAGCATCGCTACGACCCGATCCAGAACCGGGTGATCAACTACATCCACTTCAAGTTTCCCGACGGCTCCAAGATCAAGCGCGCCTTCCGCTACGAGTGGCGCCTATGGAGCCTGCCGGAGATCCGGGATTGCCTGCTCGACGCGGGATTCTCTAAGGTCGAGGTGTACTGGGAAGGCACGGACGAAGAGACCGAAGAAGGCAACGGGGAATACACCCTCGCTGAGCAAGCGCTGGACGATCCTGCCTGGGTCTCCTACATCGTCGGATACCGCTAAACCCCGCGCACCCTTCACCCACTCATCAACCCAACCGGGTCGAGCGACCGACCCATCCATTAATACTTCACCCCCGAACGGAGATTCACCACCATGAATTTCGACTTCTCCGAAGATCAAAAACTCCTGAAGCAGACGGCCCGGGACTACCTCGAGGAGCACGCACCGCTGACCGCGTGTCGCGAGGTTCTCGAGTCGAACCAGTCGCACTCCGACGCCCTATGGAAGGGTGCCGCCGAACTCGGCTGGCTGGGTGCCGTCATCCCCGAGGAATACGGAGGGGCGGGCTTTGGCTACCTCGAATTGGCCGTGATCGCCGAGGAGGTGGGGCGCGCGCTGGCACCGATCCCCTTCGGCCCGAGCGTCTATCTCGCAGCGGAGGCCATCCTGCACTGCGGGAGCGACGAGCAAAAGCAGAAATACCTCCCGCGGCTGGCCGCGGGGGAGTGGATCGGCACATTCGCCACGTCCGAGGCTATGGGCCAGAATGGTTTCGACGGCTTCGCCACGACTCTCGAGGGAGGCAAGCTCAGCGGAACGAAATTTCCGGTGCCGGACGGCGAGACAGCGAATTTCGCGGTGGTCGCCACGGCGGACGGCGAACTCGCCCTCGTCGACCTCGAGGGAGCCGGCGTCCAGCGCCAGGCCGTGAAGTCGCTGGACCCGAGCCGCCCGCTGGCGAAGATCGTCTTCGAAGGAGCCCCCGCCGAAGCCCTGGCTGAGGGGGCCGGTCAACTCGACACCCTGACCGACCGTGCCGCGGTCCTGATGGCTTTCGAACAACTGGGCGGCGCCACCCGCAGTTTCGAGCTGACCCGCGAATTTACCCTCGGGCGATACGCCTTCGGGCGACCGGTGGCCTCCTTCCAGGGCGTGAAGCACCGGCTCGCAGACCTGTGGTGCGAAATCGAACTGGCGCGGTCCAACTGCTACTACGGAGCCTGGGCCCTCAGCCACGACGACCCCGAACTGGGCATCGCGGCCTCCCTCTCGCGGGTCTCCGCCAGCGAGAGCTTCGACCTGGCGGCTCGAGAAATGATCCAGTTCTACGGGGGAGTCGGCTACACCTGGGAATACGACTGCCACCTGTTCTACCGGCGAGCCAAGCTGCTGTCGGTCGCTCTCGGCAGCCCCTCGGCCTGGAAGAACCGCCTGATCGATCGAATCGAAGACAAAGCCAAGAGCGCCTGAGCCCCGCTCCCCACCCACGAATCACGCCCGGCGAGCAAGACCCCGGGCGCCTGGAGGAACTCACGATGGATTTCAACGACACCCCGGAAGAAGCCGCCTTTCGCAACGAAGCGCGTACCTGGCTCGAAGCCAACGCCAAGCCCCAGACCGATGAAGAAGGTGGAGATGTCCTGGGCGAAAAACTCGACGACGCCACCGTCGCCTGGTGCAAGGAATGGCAGAAGAAGAAGGCCGAAGCGGGTTGGGCCTGCCTGACCTGGCCCAAGGAATACGGCGGCCGCGGTGCGACATCCATCGAAAACGTCATCTGGAAGCAGGAAGAATCCAAGTTCGACACGCCGCCGGACATCTACGGGATCGGGCTGGGCATGTGCGGGCCGACGATCATGACCCACGGCAACGAAGACCAGAAGAAGCGGTGGATCCCCGACATGATGCTCGGACAGGAGGTCTGGTGTCAGCTCTTCAGCGAGCCGTCGGCGGGTTCGGATCTCGCGGGCCTGCGAAGCAGCGCCGTACGCGATGGGGACGACTGGATCATCAACGGGCAGAAGATCTGGACCACCGGTGCGCAGATCTGCGACTGGGGCATCCTGGTCGTGCGCTCGGATCCCATGGCGGCCAAGCACGCCGGACTCACCTACTTCGTCGTCAACATGAACGCCCCGGGCATCGAAATCCGACCGATCACCCAGATCAACGGTGGCCAGGGTTTCAACGAGGTCTTCTTTACCGACGTACGCATCCCCGATTCCGACCGCATCGGCGAAGTCGGCGACGGCTGGAGAGTTGCGATCACCACGCTCATGAACGAGCGGGCCTCTATCGGTGGCGGGGGCGGCGCCGGCAACTCCAGCGAGCTCCTGCGCCTGGCCCGCACGGTCCAGATCGATGGCCGACCGGCTATCGACAACGAGGCCGTCCGGCAGAAGATCGCCCGATTCTACATCCGCGCGAAGGGGCTCCAGTTCACGGGCAACCGCACGCTGACGGCACTCTCCCGGGGACAGACGCCCGGACCGGAAGCGAGCCTTGGGAAGCTGGTGGGCGGAGTCCTGGTCCAGGACATGGCGGAGTTCGGAATCGAACTCGCGGGCATGGCCGGGGCCGTGGATGACGCGACGTTCTCCGCCGATGGCGCCGCCTGGCAGGAACGCTTCCTGTCGATTCCCGGCCTGCGAATCGCCGGCGGCACGGACGAAGTGCTCCGCAACATCATCTCCGAACGCGTGCTCGGCCTGCCCCCGGAAGTGCGCGTGGACAAGGGGATCGCCTTCAAGGACATCCCGACGGGACCGCCTTCGAGCTGACCCCG
Source organism: Myxococcota bacterium (assembly GCA_036228265.1). GTDB lineage: Bacteria > Myxococcota_A > UBA9160 > UBA9160 > UBA4427 > CAJXIC01. The sequence continues at coordinate 6,744 of JAZAOF010000130.1, forward strand.
TCTCCCGGGTCGCGGAGATCTTATGCCGTCTTCTCAACTCGGCCCTCGCGAACGCGAGCAGTCACTCCAGCGGATGGCCGGCGAGACGTTCGACATCCTCGTGATCGGCGGGGGGGTCACCGGTTGCGGTGCCGCCCTGGACGCGGCCACGCGGGGGCTGTCGGTGGCGCTCGTCGAGCAGCGCGACTTCGGCTCGGGGACCTCCAGCCGATCGAGCAAACTCTTTCACGGCGGGCTGCGCTACCTCGAACAATTCGAGTTCGGTCTCGTTCGGGAAGCCCTCCGCGAGCAGAAGCTGATGCTCGACACGCTGTGCCCGCACCTGACGCGCCCCGTTTCGTTTGCCATCCCCCTTTCGAAGGGCCCCTGGCAACGCTTCTACCTCGGGGCCGGGACGCTCCTCTACGACCTCATCGGGGGGAGGCGCGCCCTCCCGCGCCATCGCCACCTCTCGGCACGAACCGTCCGCGATCGTTTTCCCGCGCTTGCCCTCCCGGGGCTTTCAGGAGCCATCGAGTATTTCGATGCCCAAATGGACGATGCCCGTCACACGCTCACGCTTGCGCGCACAGCGAAACAATCCGGCGCTTGCCTCGCGAGTAGTGTCCGCCAGCTTGATTTCATCGAATCCGGAAGCCGCATTTCAGGGGCCCGGGTGCAGTGCCTCGAAAGCGGGCGCGCCATCGACATCCGGGCGCGGCAGGTCGTGAGCGCAACCGGCGTATGGACCGACCGCATCCAGTCCCAGGTGGGGGGCGGGGACGTCCGTGTTCGCGCGGCCAAGGGAATCCACGTCGTGGTGCCCCGCGACCGGATCAATGCCGACGGCGGATTGGTTCTGCGCACAGCCAAGAGCGTTCTCTTCGTGATCCCGTGGAAGGACCACTGGATCATTGGGACGACGGATACCGACTGGAACCTCGACCTGGCCCACCCCGCGGCGAGTCGCAGCGATGTCGACTACCTGCTGCGCGTGATCAACGAAGCCCTCGCCCACCCCCTGACCCACGACGACATCCAGGGAGTCTACGCGGGACTCCGCCCCCTGCTCTACGGGGAAGACGATTCCACGAGCCAGCTTTCCCGGGAACACGCGGTTTCCGAACCCGCCGCGGGATTGATCACCATCGCCGGTGGGAAATACACCACCTACCGGGTGATGGCGCGGGACGTGGTCGACGCCGCAGCCCGCCATCTTGGGGGGAAGGTGCCCGCGAGCCGAACCCATCGCGTCCCCTTGCTGGGTGCGGACGGCTGGGATGCCGCGTGGAACCAACGGGAAGCTCGCTCCCGGCAACGCGGGATTTCCCTCGAGCGCATGGAGCGGCTCCTTCGACGCTACGGCTCGGGCGTTGACGAGATCTTCGAAGCCATCGACCGGGATCCGGCACTCGGGCAGCCGCTGGACGGAGCCCCGGCGTATCTCAAGGCCGAGGTCCATCATGCGGTCACCCACGAGGGCGCGCTTCATCTCGACGATGTGCTGACCCGGCGCACTCGGATCTCGATCGAGGTCTTCGACCGTGGGCTGGGGGCGGCGCGCCCGGTCGCTGAAATCATGGGTCCCCTCCTGGGATGGAGTTCAGAGGCCGTCGAACGCGAAGTGGAGCACTACGAGGCGCGGGTCCAGGCCGAACGGGAGTCCCAGCGACAACCCGACGACCGCACCGCGGACGCCGCCCGTATGGGCGCCCCGGATGTCCGAACGGGGAGCGCACATCGCCCCGGCAGCCCGCAGGGGGCCGCCCGCGGCTGAAAAGCAGAAGGCTCGGCGTCCGCTCACGAAATGGGCAGCCTCCTGCTCAAACACTGGGCAACTTCTCGCGGCGCCCCTTTGAGAAGCGCACTCGTTTCGTCCCACCTGGGCACGTTGTGGCACAGGTCTTGCTCAGTAGACGCACCAGATCCTCGCGATGGGGTGCGGGATACCTCCAAACCCTGCCCTGAAACGCCATCGCGAGCCCCAAAAAAACCATGAAGCCGGCGGGTTTTCCTCGCCCGCTCTTCTCGGAGGAACGATCGAATGCGGGAATTCACGAGTCGAATCGGACGAGGTCTCGGCCTCGCTCTACCCTTTCTATTGCTCTGGGGCGCCGGGGCGGCGTTCGGCCAGGACATGGCCGAAGCACCGGCCACTCCGGTCGCCGACACGGGCGATACCGCCTGGATGCTCACCAGTTCGGCCCTCGTCTTGATGATGACCCTGCCGGGGCTGGCTCTCTTCTACGGCGGCCTCGTCCGCAGCAAGAACGTCCTGTCGGTGCTCATGCAGTGCATGATCTCGGCGGGGATGATCGGCGTCGTCTGGGTGGTCGTCGGCTACTCGATCGCCTTCGGCGGCGAGGGGACCTTCTTTGGAAGCCTCACCGGAGACTTCCTGCTCTCGAGCATGGGACCGGAAACCGTGAGCGGCACCATCCCGGCCTACGTCTTCGTAATGTTCCAGGGCATGTTCGCGATCATCACCCCGGCCCTGATGCTCGGGGCCTTCGCCGAGCGCATGCGCTTCAGCGCCTACCTGATCTTCATCACGGTCTGGGTACTCGTGGTCTACTGCCCGCTGGCACACATGGTATGGGGCGGCGGCTTGATCAGCGAATGGGGCGCCCTCGATTTCGCGGGCGGCCTCGTGGTCCACATGTCCAGCGGCTTCTCGGCGCTGGCCGCGTGCATCATCCTCGGCAAGCGCAAGGGGTTCGGTCACGAGCACATGACTCCCCACAACCTTCCCTTCACCGTGATCGGTGCCGCACTGCTGTGGGTCGGTTGGTTTGGATTCAACGCCGGTAGCGAACTCGCGGCCGACGGCACGGCGGGCCTGGCCTTCCTGACGACGCAGACCGCCACCGCGACCTGCGTCCTGGTCTGGGTACTGGTCGAGTGGGCTCACCGCGGCAAGCCGACGGTACTGGGCGCCGCGACCGCGGCTGTGGCGGGCCTCGTGGCCATCACTCCCGCCTGTGCGTTCGTGAGCCCGGGCGGTTCGATCCTC
>JAZAOF010000131.1:0-7147 GCA_036228265.1 Myxococcota bacterium
ACGACTACGGCTCGACGCGATGTCCTGGCGCGCATCGGGCGATGGACGAGTTTTTCGAGGGGAAGCCCGAGGGGCCCGTAGTCGATCTGCTGAACGGGCAGGGCCTCTCGATCAAGCGCATGCCGGCTGCATGAGCGGACCTCCCGGCGCCTGAGATGGCCCACTACGCCCGAGACGTACTGCGGACCTCTCTGACCCAGGCCGTGATGATCGGCGCCGGGGTCATGGCCGGGATCCTGACGGCGCGCGAACTGGGTCCCGATGGCCGAGGGCTCTACTCGCTGGGCGTTTCGATTCGGGATACGGCGATCGTCTTCGGCGGCCTGGAGTTGGGCGCTGCGCTCATCTACACCCGCGGACAGAAGCCCGGGGGCGACGCGCAGATCGTTGGCGCGGGCCTGGTGGCCCCGTTTTTCCTGGGTGTGATCACCCTGCTGGGGATCGCTTTGTGCTGGCCCCTGCTTTCGGAGCCTCTCAAACTGCTTCCACAGGACCTGTTGGTTCTGTCGATCGTATTGATTCCCGTCACGCTGATCGGAATGGCGATTCGCCAGGTGTTTCGGGCGTTGGACGATTTCGACAACTTTAACCGGCTGCGTGTCTTCGCGGCCGTCGCGCGACTCTCGGCGCTGACCCTGGCCTTCCTGCTCGGCGGATACGTCCGCGCCGCCCTGATCGCTCTACTGGTCAGCGAGGCGATCGTCATCGCGATCGGCGTCTTCATGTTGCTACGGAGAACCCGCCCGGATTTCGTGGGGGGGGTGCGGCTGTTGCCGGGAATTCTGCGATTCGGTCTGAAACTCGAATCGGCGTCGGCCCTGGGGTACGCCTCGGTGCGAATTTCCGTTTTTGCAATTGCCTACTACCTCGATGCCGACGCGATTGCGTTCTACACCGTTGCCGACGGGCTGGTCCAGCAGATTGCAGGGCTCCCGATGATCGTTGCGACCGTCCTCCTGCCGAAGATCAGCGGAGTCACCGAGGAGAGTCGCGCGGAACTCACCGCGATCACTCACCGCGTCATCTTCCTGTCCCTGGCGATAATCGCCGTCGTCGTCTGGAGCCTCAGCCAGTGGGTCGTGGTCGGTCTCTACGGCGTGGCCTATGCCCCCGCGGTTGCGATCCTGGGGGTCTTATTGCCCGCCATGGTGTTCCAGTCGGGAAGCCGGGTGCTTGCGCCCTATCTCGTCGCGGTGAACCGGATCTACATCCAGGTGCTGATCCAGGCGGTTTCCCTCGCAGTCCACGTGACGCTCCTCGTCCTCTGGATTCCGACGATGGGTATCCTGGGGGTGGCGTGGGCGCTCGCCGCGGGCGCGGCCGTCCGGTGGATTCTGTATCTCGTGGCCGTGGCGTTCTCCGCGAAGATCTCCGTTTTTCGGATCCTCGTGTTCAACATGAGCGACGCGCGCCGGATCTCGGCGGCCGCTCAAGAGCAGTTGCGCTTCGCGAAGTCCTAAAGCCCCAGGGCAAACGGGGGCTCAGAGCGGCTGCCAACCGTCCCCGCGACGAGTGGGCTCGAAGCGGTCCGGGTGAAGAATCTCCGCGAGGATCTCCAGGGAGTCGACGAGGCGGGGCCCCGGGCGGTTGAAGTACGCGTTGCCATCGACAACGAACACGCGCTTCGAGCGCACCGCGGAAAGTTCGGACCAACCGGGGCGCTCTTCGAGAGCGGAGATTTCGCTCCGGGCCCGCGCGATATCGAATCCGCAGGGCAGGAGAACGATGACATCGGGGTCGGCGGTCACGAGATCCCCGATTTGGATCCGAGCTGATTTTTCTCCCGTTTCGAGAAAGAGAGGCTCTCCCCCGGCCACCCGGACGAGCTCGGGGACCCAGTTTGCAGAAACCATCAACGGGTCGAACCATTCGATGCAGGCTACGCGTGGGCGATTCGACAGGGCGCCGGTTTTTTCTCCGACCCCCGAGACGCGGCGGCCGAGTTCGCCCAGGAGTTCTTTGCTTTTCTCGGGGCGTCCGAGAGATTCCGCCACCCGGCGAATGTCCGAGAAGACGTCACCGAGCGTGGAAGGGGCGAGGGAGAGAATCCGTGGTTTCGAGGGGACGGTGCGGGCCACGGCCTGTTCGACGCTTTCCAGCGAGACCGCGCACACATCGCATTGGTCCTGGGTGAGGATTATGGTGGGTTCGAGGGAGGCCAGCAGGGGTTCGTCGACCTCGTAGAGCGAAATTCCTGCCCGGGCTCGCTCCCGCACCGAAGTATCGATCTCGCGGCTGGTCCACCCCGCTACGCGGGATCGCGTACAGGGGGGGAGTACTTCGATGCCCGGCGGAAAATCGCACTCGTGGGATCGCCCCACGAGGTGTTCGCGCAGGCCGAGTGCGCACGCGATCTCGGTGGCTGCCGGCAGTAGGGAGACGATGCGCGACGCGGTCATGGGTTCCCCCGCCTAGCGGGAATTTCCGCCGATGCCGGCTTCGAGAGTAGTCAGGTGCTCGGTGCGGTTGAAGAAATCCACGGCCCACACCGCGCCGCTGGGAAAGGAGAGCGACCGAAGTCGCGAGATTCCCGTCCAGGCACTCGAGAATCGCATCCACGACCACGGAACCGGCTCGAGACCCAACAGGTGGGAGAGCAGGGCGGCGTTGGTGCCCTCGTGGGCGACGATGAGCAGGCGCGGTTCTCCGGGCGGCAGCCGCCACAGGCGGGTTTGTTCTTCGTCGTGGATTTCGACCCGGTGATGGTCCGAGAGGAGCGACTCGATGCCCGATGCGATTCTTTCGTGGAAATGGCGAAACGATTCGCCGCCGGGAAGCCCGTCCCACCACTGGGTCAATTCGCGCGCCCTCGCGGCGGCGAAGTATTCCTGGACCTGTTGCGAAGTCTGCCCCTGGAGCGAAGGCAGTTGGATCTCGCGAAGCCAGGTGGGAAAGGTGGGATTGACCCCAACGCTCCTGGCGATGGGTTCCGCCGTGGCGCGGGTGCGAGCGAGGGGGCTGGCGTAGAAGGCATCGAAGTGTTCCCCCGAGAGAGCCGCAGCACAGCGGGAGGCCTGCTCACGGCCCAGGGGTGTGAGTTCGGGGTCGTCCACGGCGCGGCCGCCGGGCTCCCAGTCGGGTTGAGCGTGTCGAACGAGTACGATTTCCACGGGGGTCTCGGCGTTTCCTTCCAAGCGGAGGCGGTGCCGGCGTCTCTGTGTCTCGCCGTTCCGCGCTCCCGGCGCGTCTAGGTTCGGTCATACCTCGTTGGTTTGCTAGCGTGAACCGTGCAGCATGAATGGGCTCGAAACCTTCCACCCGGCCGTGCGCCGCTGGTTCGAGCGGCGTTTTCCCGAAGGACCGACCGCTCCCCAGGAGGCCGGTTGGCCCGCGATTGCCCTCGGTCGCGATACGCTGATCGCTGCACCGACGGGCACCGGGAAGACGCTTGCGGGGTTTCTCGTCTGCATCGACCGCCTGCTCCGCGCGGCGGAACGGTTTGAACTTCGGCCCGACGGCGATGAGGCGGACCGGACCGAGGTGGTCTACGTGTCGCCTCTGAAGGCCCTGGCGGCGGACATTTCCCAGAACCTCGAGCGCCCCCTTGCCGAAATTCGTGAGGTCGCCCGGGAGATGGGTCTCGACGTGCCGAAGATTCGAGTGGCCCTTCGCACGGGCGATACGCTCGCCTCGGAGCGCGCCGCCATGCTTCGGCGGCCACCGCACCTCCTGGTGACGACGCCCGAATCCCTCTACCTGATGGTGACCGCCGAGAAGAGCCGCGGCATCCTGAGGGACGTCCGAACCGTCATTGTCGACGAGATTCACGCCGTCGCCCGGGACAAGCGCGGTTCCCACCTGGCACTCACCCTGGAACGGCTGGGGGCTCTCGGGGAGGAGCGGCCGGTACGGGTGGGACTCTCGGCCACCCAGCGTCCCATCGAGGCGATGGCCCGCTTCCTGGTTGGCGAAGGAGAAGGGCGTTCCCGCGCCGATGGCTCTCCGATGTGCGAGGTCGTCGACGTGGGGCATCGTCGCGAACTCGAGCTCCGCCTGGAAATTCCCGACGGCGAACTCGAGGCCGTCGCCTCCCAGGAGCAACTCGACAGCGTCCTGGAAAAGATCGCCACGCAGGTCCTGGAAAATCAAACCACGCTGGTTTTTGTCAACACTCGGCGGATGGCGGAGCGCCTCGCTCACCTTCTCGAAGAAAAACTCGGAGCCGACGCGGTTGCGTCCCACCACGGGAGCCTCTCGCGGGAGAGGCGCCTGGCCGTGGAAGCTCGCCTGCGGGCCGGCGAACTACGGGCCCTGGTTGCCACCGCCTCTCTCGAACTCGGGATCGATGTCGGCCCGGTCGAACTCGTTTGCCAGGTGGGGTCGCCCCGAAGTCTCGCGACCTTCATCCAGCGCGTCGGTCGGTCGGGACACACGCGCGGGGCGACGCCCCGGGGACGTCTCTATCCGATGACGCGCGACGAACTCGTTGAGAGCGCGGCGCTCTTGCGGGGGGTGCGCGCCGGCCGGCTCGATACCATCGAGCCTCCCGAGGCGCCGCTCGACATTCTCGCCCAGCAGATCGTAGCGGCCTGCGCCGCGGCCCCCTGGAACGAGGACGACCTGTTTCAGCTCGTGCGACGGGCGGCGCCCTTCGCCCGACTTCGGCGCGAGGAGTTCGACGAGATCGTAGTGCTGCTGGCGGAGGGGATTACGACCGGTCGCGGACGCCGTGCCGCCTATCTCCACCGGGATGCCGTCAATGGCATTCTTCGTGGGCGGCGGGGGGCGCGATTGGCCGCACTGACTTCCGGAGGCGCGATTCCCGAGACCGCCGACTACCGCGTCGTCGCCTCCCCCAGCGACACATTCGTGGGAACCGTCAACGAGGATTGGGCTATCGAGAGCATGGCGGGCGACGTCTTCCTGTTGGGCAGCACCTCCTGGCGGATCCGGAGAGTCGAGACCGGGATCGTGCGGGTCGAAGATGCCCAGGGAGCCCCGCCGACCATTCCCTTCTGGTTGGGAGAGGCACCGGCGCGAACCCGCGAACTCTCGGACGAGGTTTCGGCGCTTCGGGCGGGCGTGGTCGAAGCCCTCGACCGTGGCGGAACGTCCGAGGCGGGGCGGCAGGTCGAGCGGGAATGCGGCCTCGGAGCTGGCGCGGCCCGTCAACTCGTCACGTATCTCGCGGTCTCCCGGGTGGCCCTCGGAGCGATGCCCACTCGGAATCGACTCGTGATCGAGCGCTTCTTCGACGAGACCGGAGGCATGCAGTTGGTCGTGCACTCCCCGCTCGGCGGTCGGATCAATCGCGGCCTCGGCCTCGCGCTGCGCAAGCGTTTCTGCCGAAATTTCAACTTCGAACTCCAGGCGGCGGCCAACGACGACGCGGTCGTTCTCTCGCTGGGTCCCCATCACAGTTTTCCGATCGAGGACGTGCCCCGTTTCTTGAACAGTCGCACGATCGAAGAGGTGCTTTCCCAGGCGGTTCTCAACTCGCCGATGTTCACGGCTCGCTGGCGTTGGAATTTGAACCGGTCGCTTGCGGTGCTCCGCCAGCGTGGTGGGAAGCGCAACCCGCCGGCCATCCAGCGCATGGAAGCCGACGACATGATGGCGGCGATCTTTCCGGGGTTGGCCGCGTGCCAGGAGCACCAGGCCGGGCCCATCGAGATTCCCGATCACCCGCTGGTTCGGCAGACGATGCACGACTGCCTTCACGAGGCGATGGACATCGAGGGGTTGCGAGACGTGGTTGGAGGGATGGAGTCGGGTGGCATCGACGTCGCGTTCGCCGATACCACCGAGCCCTCGCCCCTGGCCCATGAAATCCTGAGCGCGCGGCCCTACACCTTTCTCGATGACGCCCCTCTCGAGGAGCGACGGACCCGCGCGGTGGGATTGCGCCGCGGTCTCCCGGTCGAGGCCCGTGAACTCGGTCGTCTCGATCCTGCGGCGATCGCTCGGGTTTGCGACGAAGCACGCCCCGATCCGCGGGATGCGGAGGAGTTCCACGACCTGCTGCTCACGGCGGTGATCTTGCGCCCCGAACCGTCGCGGGAGGGCTTCTTCCGGGAATTGCAGGCCCAGGGACGGGTTTGCCGGGTGGATACGGAGGGGGGCGAACTCTGGCTGGCCGTGGAACGCCGTGCCCACGTGGAACAACTCTTCCCCGGGTCTGGAATCGAGCCCGACGCCGGAAGTCAGCCGGGGTCCGCCGCACCGTCGCCACCGGACGTGGAATCGGCGGTGCGGGACGCACTTCGGGGGCATCTCGACTTTCGGGGGCCCCTGCTCCCAGGGCAGCTCGCGGAGTACACGCGGCTCTCCCTCTCCGCGGTGGGCCTGGGCCTCGCGCAACTCGAGGCCGAGGGATTCGTCTTGCGGGGCAGCTTCGATCCCACCGTCACGGGCGAGCAGTTTTGTGCCCGTCGACTCCTCACGCGAATCCATCGGTACACCCAGGAGCGACTGCGGCGCGAGATCGAGCCGGTTTCGGCCCAGGATTTCGTGCGCTTCCTGATGCGATGGCAGCACGCAACGCCCGAGACCCGGCGCGAGGGGAAGAGGGGGGTGCTTGCGGTGATCGAACAGATGCAGGGTTTCGAGCTTCCGGCGGGAACCTGGGAATCGACCCTGCTGTCATCCCGGGTCGATGGCTACCGATCGGCCTGGCTCGATGCCCTGTGCCTGGCGGGAGAGGTGAGCTGGGGGCGTTGGGCACTACCGGAACCGAGTCGCTCGGGGCGAGCGCGTGGAGGTGGAGCTTCGCCGTCGCGGGCCACGCCGCTGGGGTTGGCCCTGCGCTCGGATCTCGACTGGTGGTTGTGCGCCGCACGCGGCGAGGCGCTTCCCGAAGAGCCGCCGCCGGGTCCGGCTCGCGACGTCCTCGAACTGCTTCGAGAACGGGGCGCTCTTTTTCACGGAGACCTCGTCGGGGCCAGCGGGCGGCTCCCTGTCGAAGTCGAGCAGGCCTTGTGGGATCTCGTCGCTCGGGGGTTCGTGACGGCCGATTCCTTCCAGGCCGTGCGCGCGGTGCTCGGGGCCCGGGCGCGGGAGGCGAAACGGCGGGTGCGCCACTTTCGGCGTCGCGGTCTGCGCAGCGGAGCCCGGGGACGCGCACGCGACGGGGTGGACGGGCGATGGTCACTTTTGCCCGGCCGTGAAGGGGCGGGCCCCGAATCCGATGCGCTCGCGGAAGCCGTGG
>JAZAOF010000132.1:0-13758 GCA_036228265.1 Myxococcota bacterium
CCAGACCGGCCGGGGACTCCCCGGGCGTGTCAGCGTTCTCCCGAGCGCTGGGTCGAGTGCGCCGTGCCGCCTCATGGGTGAGGGGCGGACAATAGCAGAGCGGTGGGCCGGGGGGGGCCCCCGGGCGCCCCCCCCGCCCCCGCGCTCTGCTAGTGTCCGCCCCCCGCCCATGCGGCGCCACGGCCCACTCGACCCCGCGCTCGACAGAACGCTGACACGCCCGGGGAGTCCCCGGCCGGTCTGGGGGAGAGCGGTCGGCCGCCACTTCACGAGGGACGGCGCGTGACCCAGCGCGACCCGGACTCCCATCCGGAGAATACGGCCGAAGAAGCAGAAGACGCTTCCGATGTCCGGGTCCCCGAGGTCCTGGAACCGGAGGAGCCCCCGGCTTCTGAAGCCGGGACCTCCGCGATCCCGACTGCCGCGGGCCCGGCTTCCACGGCCGTCGAGCCTGTTTCCGCCCTCACGCGCTACATGGCGCAACTCCGCCACCACGCGCCGATCTCTCGGGAGGAAGAAAGAGAGCTGGCCCTGCGCTGGTACAACGAGGGCGACACCGAGGCCGCTCGACAGATGGTGCTTTCGAACCTCCGCCTCGTGGTGAAGATCGCGATGGAATACCGAAGAGCCTGGACCCAGACCCTCGACCTGATCCAGGAGGGCAATGTCGGATTGATGGAGGCCGTTCAACGATTCGACCCCTACCAGGACGTCAAGCTCTCGTCCTACGCGGTCTACTGGATCCGAGCCTATATCCTCAAGTACATCCTCGACAACATGCGCAGCACGCGAATCGGCACCACCCGGGCCGAACGAAAACTCTTCTTTCGTCTCAACAAGGAAAAGCGAAAACTCGAAAGCGAAGGCTTCGAGGTCGAACCCAAGCTACTCGCGGAACGCCTCGATGTCAGCGAGGAAGACGTCGTCCAGATGGAAGCCCGCCTGGCCCAACCGGACCTTTCCCTGGACGCCCCGACGCTCCGCGGCGAAGGGCGTGCCACCCACGGCGACCTCATGCCCTCGCCGGGGTCGAGTGCCGAGGAGCAACTCGGCAACAGCGAATTGCGGGAGCTTTTCCTGGAACGCGTGGCGGAATTTTCCGAAACCCTGAACGAGCGGGAAACCCAGATTCTCCACGAGCGCGTTCTTTCCGAAGACCCCCGCACGCTGGCGGAAATTGGCGAGGAACTCGGGGTCTCCCGGGAACGGGTTCGTCAACTCGAGGCGCGGCTGGTGAAGCGGCTCGGCGAATACGTCAAGGAGCGCATGGTCGATTTTGATTATTACGTCACGCCCGATGAATAATCGGCGCACCGCGAAGATCCTCGGAACGCTTCTCGCATTCGGGGTGGCGTGCTCGGCGGCGCCGGCGGAAGACCGGATTTCGATCCGCGATGCGTCCGTGTCGATCGAGATGGCGGAAACCCCGTTCGACCAACAACGCGGGCTCGGCGGGCGCGATGACCTTCCGTGGGACTCCGGAATGCTCTTCGTCTACAGCACACCAGCGCACATCAACATGTGGATGAAGGACATGCGCTTCGACATCGATATCGTCTGGATCCGGGAAAACCGGATCGTCGACATGGCGTGGCGCGCACGTCACGCGGTACCAGAGCCTCTCCCCATCTACCGCCCCCGGGAAACCGCCAACATGGTGCTCGAGGTGCCGGCCGGATACGCCGAAGCCAACGGCTGGCGAATCGGGGACGGGGTTCGACTGGAACGCTCCGCATCAGTCCCCTGACGGATCGTCTCCAGGAGGGGCCTCGGCCTGCAACTGGCGGCGCAACTCTTCGTCGAGGGCCGTCATGGACAGCCCCGTCGACTCCTTGAGCGCCCGGTTCGCCGACACGCCCTCGGCGATCCTCCGCAAAAAGAGTGCGCGCTGCGATGGCGTGGTGCGCACTGCGAACCACTCCGCAGCCAGGGCCGACTCCAGGTAGGCGGTGGCAGCCCGGCTGCGATCAAACCCAACAAAACCGCCCTGGAGCCGCGACAAGGGAATCCAGCGCCCGTCGAGGGAACGTTCCCGCAAGCTTGCACGCTCTTCCGGGTCGAGATTCGCGAGCGCGCCCACCCCGCGCTGGGCGCGTAGGGCGCGGCCTTCGTTCAGCCAGAACGGGAGGTCGGCCCCAGTTCGCTCCCGGTAAAGAGCGTGGGAGAACTCGTGTCGAAGACGTGAGCGCAACAGGTCCAGGTCGCCCGGCGGAACCGCCACGTGCAGGCGTCCGTCGAAGAAACCTCCCGTTGGAAATCCAAATCTCTCATCGTGGAGGCGGGTATACGTCGGCTCGGTGTAGAGCATGACGACCAGGGGGCCGGTGAACACCTGGCCCAGCGACGCCTCCGCTTCCGCGCGGGCGCCCTCCAGCACCTCGAAAACCCAGTCGGATCGAAGATTTCCGTTCTCCACCACCGGGCTTTCCAACTGGAGCCGGAACGGGGCCCGGGAGACTTCGACCCAGGAAGCCGGTTCGCTCGAAGGGTCGGGGCCGTCGAAGCCTACGGTCCGCCCCCGCCACAACGACCGCAGGTCATCGACCCCGGTCACGGCGTCGGCCGGGGGATGCGCATGGCCCAGCAGAATGTGGCCGGCGCCATCGATCACCGCGAAGGGTTCCGCCCCGGCCGCCCCCGCGATCAGCGCCCACGCCGCGAGACAGGCGGCCCCTCGCTTCGACACGCCGCATTTCTGGAGAAGCACCCTCACGCTACTCCTGTCGACCCATTCGCCCATCGCCTTGAGACCCGGCGCTCCTAGCGCGTCTTTCGAGCCTCGCCGGCCAGGTGTCCCAACTCGGGAAGAATCAACTTCTCCATTCCCAACCGCACCGCACCCCGGGAACCGGGAAGAACAAAGAGAACGCAACCCCGCGCGATCCCGGCGGTTGCGCGGGACAAGAGCGCCGCCGACCCGATCTCCTCGTAGGACAACGCCCGAAAAAGTTCACCGAATCCCGGAATCTCGCGCTCGAGGATCGGCTCGATGCTCTCCGGCGTCCGGTCCCGGGGAGCCACGCCCGTGCCGCCCGTGAGGATCACCGCGCGAACGCCCTCGCGTTCGAGAGCCTTCTCCACCGCCCCGGCAATGGCGTCGGGTTCGTCCGCGACGATCTCCCGCAAGGCCACGGGGTGTCCCGCACCTCCGAGCAGTTCCGCCACCAACGCGCCGCCCGTGTCGGTTTCCACGGTCCGCGTATCGCTCACCGTGATCACGGCCGTCGGAATTTCGCGCGGCGCGTCGCTGCGATGGTGGTGATGGCCGGATTTCGGAGAGGTCTCGGTCATGCGCGATCGTCCACCCAGTACTCGCCTCCCGGTGTCACTTCCTTCTTCCAGATCGGTACCGTTTCCTTCAGGGTATCGATCGCAAAGCGACACGCCTCGAAGGCCTCGGCCCGATGGGCCGAAGCCGCGGCGATGACAACCGCCGCCTCTCCAATTTCCAGGCGCCCGGTCCGGTGAGCAATCGCCACCCGTGTTCCGGGCCATCGTTTCCCGACCGCCTCGACGATCTTGTCCATCTCGCGTAGCGCCATCTCGGGATAGGCTTCGTACTCGAGGTGGTCGATTTCCTGTCCCCGGGCATGGTCCCGAACGGCCCCCACGAAGGTGACCACGCCTCCCGCGTCGCGCCCCGCAACCCGCGCCGCAACGTCGGCTTCGACGAGGGGCCTTTCCGAAATCGAGCACGCACCCGCTCCCCCCGACACCGGCGGAAGAAGCGCCACCTCGTCCCCCTCGCGGAGAACATGGTCATTGGAAGCGACTTCAAAGTTTACGGAGACCGCCACGCGATCGCCCAATTCGGCCAGGGCGGGGATCGCTTCGGCAATTTTCGGACGCAACTGCCCCACGGTGCAGGAATCCGGCACCTCGAATTGCTCCAGGTCCGTGCCGACGGACTCTCGGAGCGTTCCGAAAAGGCGAACATTCAACCTCACGAAAGCAGAGCCTAGCACGGGCGCGGGGGGCGTTTTCGTTGCCAGCCGAGAGCCGGGAAGTGCTAGCTTCGCCTGCGATGTCCGCGGATTTCGAATGGCCGATGCTTCTTCGACGCTCGCTCGACAACGAGCGAATCCACTCGGCCTATCTTCTCGCCGGGCCGGGGGACGCGCCCCGAAACGCGGCCATGGCCTTTGCCCGGGGCCTCGCCTGCACCGCCCGCGACCAAGCCCGTCCCTGCGAGGCGTGCGTCGAGTGTCGGCGCTCCGTGGACACGAACCCGGTCACACTGGACGGCACGGGACGCGACGGTCCCCCCTATCGCCACATTGGCGATCACCCGGACCTCTACTGGATCGATCGCGGCGACTCCACGCGGGTGCGCATCGGACAAGTGCGTGCCCTTCGGCAAACGCTGGGCATGGGGTCCTTTGAGGGGGGCTGGCGAGTGGTCATCGTCGCCGATGCCGAGTGGCTGAACAAAGAGGCCCAGAATGCGCTGCTCCACCTGCTCGAGGAACCGCCGGATCGAACCTGCCTCCTCCTCGTAACCACGACCGCCACGGCACTTCTCGCCACCATCCGTTCTCGTTGCCAACGCGTGCGGTTTCCCGCTGAGCCTCCCCTCGCGCTCCGCGGGGAGGCGGCATCACCGGAACTTCAAACCCTCGGAGAGCAGTTCGACAATCTCGCGAAGGCCCCGCTTTCCCAGGTCCTGGAGTGGGCCGAGGAGTACCGGGGAAATCGCTCGGTCGCCGCCGAGAACGTCGAGACATTGCTCGCTGCGGGTTCCCAGTGGCTCCGGGAGTGCGTGGCTGCCGAAGTTTCGCTTCTCGAGGCGGCCCATCCGGCGCCGCTGCTCGAAGCCTTCGATGCCCTCGCCCACTGCCGGCGAGACCTGGCCCAACGAAACGCCAACCCCCAGATGGTCGCCGAGCGCGCGCTACTCGCCGTGCGACGGGCGGTCAAGCCGTGACCCCCGTTCGCCCCCACGGCGCAAGAGCCCCCCGTGTGGATTGACAGCCACTGTCACGTCACGGCCGACCGCTTCGACGAAGACCGCCTCGCGGTCCTCGACCGCGCCCTCCAGTCGGGCCTCGAACAACTGGTCGCCGTGGGGGCGGGATACGGCCTCGAGCACAACGACCTTGCGGCCGACCTGGCCCGCGAACATCGAGGCATCTTTGCCACGGCCGGGCTCCACCCGCACGACGCTTCGCTTTGGAACGCCGATGCGGAAGCGGCGATTCGACGTTGGCTCGACCGCCCGGAGGTCGTCGCCATCGGCGAGTGCGGGCTCGACTACCACTACATGAATTCTTCCCGAGAAGACCAGCGCCGGGCTTTCGAGCGCCAGGTCGAGATCGCCCGAGAACTCGGGTTGCCGGTCGTGATCCACGTCCGGGACGACGGACCCGCCGCCTACGACGAACTCCTCGACATCTGGAAGTCCAGCGGACAGGGCCGGGTCCGGGGCGTGCTCCACTGCTACACGGGGACCCTCGAATTCGCGCGGCAGGGTCTCGATCACGGGTTCCATGTCTCTTTCTCGGGCATCGTCACCTTCAAGAAAAGCGAAGCGCTGCGCTCCGTGGCCCGCGGGCTTCCCCTGGACTGCCTGATGGTCGAAACCGACGCCCCCTTCCTCGCCCCCGAAGGCCACCGAGGCAAGCGCAACGAACCCGCCTGGGTTCCCCGGGTTGGCGAAACCCTGGCCGAACTTCACGGCGTCTCGCCCGAACGTATCGCCGAGATCACCCGGGAAAACACCCAACGACTTTTCGGACTCGACCCCGAGGAGCGACTGCTTTCCAAAACCCAGACGGAGTCCTCGTGAACGAAACCTCGAAGGTGATCGATCTCGCAGTGGAAATGGCCCTTGACGCCGGGCGAATCCAGCGAGAACGCTACGAAACGGAGATCCGGATCGAGTCCAAGAGCGCCAAGATCGACCTGGTCACGGAAGTAGACCAGGAGTGCGAGGCCCGCATCATTGGGCGGATCCAGGAGGAGCGACCCGACGACGCCATCGTCGCCGAAGAAGGGGGAGGCACGGACCGCGAAGGCGCCACGTGGCGATGGATCATCGACCCCCTGGACGGAACCACGAATTACGCCCACGGTTTTCCGCGCTTCTGCGTCTCGATCGGGGTGGAGTTCGAGGGAGAGCGCGAGGTCGGCGTGATCTACGACCCGCTCCTCGACGAACTCTACCGGGCGTCCCGGGGCGGAGGGGCCTGGCTGGGAACGCGGCGACTCCAGGTCTCCCAGGAGAACCGCCTCGACCATGCCCTCGTCGCTACCGGGTTTGCGTACGATGTCCACAAGAGCGTCGACGACAACTTTGCCAACTTCGGGCGACTCTTGAAGGCGGCCCGGGCCGTGCGACGCGACGGAAGCGCAGCCCTCGATCTCTGCTATGTCGCCGCAGGGCGCCTCGATGGCTACTGGGAGTTCAAACTTCATTCCTGGGACGTCGCCGCAGGGATCCTCATGGTCGATGAAGCGGGCGGTCGAACCTCGGACCTTGCCGGCGGAAAAGCCCCCCGAAGCGGAAGCGAGATCATTTCGACCAACGGGCTTCTCCACGAAGAGGTTCTCGCCATCCTCGGAGAAACCGGGCACCGACCCCAGGTCAAGAAGTAGCCCTCCCCCTCGCGGTTTCCCGTCCGGACACCGTATGGCACATTCCCAGGATGGCGGCATCGGCGCCGGCAAGGTCCGGCCGTTGGCTCTTTGGTCCCGTTCCGGATCTACTCCTGGGATGTGGTGGACTCTACGCGCTGATCTTCGCGGCCTCGGCGATCGCTGGGCCCCTGATCCGCGGCGAGCAGGCCCACTTCATCTTTCCCCTGCTGGTCCTGCTGGTTAGCTATCCCCACTACGGGGCCACCCTGCTCCGGGTCTACGAACAGAGGGAGGAGAGACGGGGCTACGCGCTCTTCGCCGTCCACCTGACCGGTGTAATCCTGGCCCTGTTCATCGCCGCCCTGTACCTCCCGTTCGTCGCCATTCTCATGGTGACGGTTTTCCTCACCTGGAGCCCCTGGCACTACACGGGACAGAACTACGGGCTGGCGCTGCTCTTTCTGCGTAGGCGCGGGATCGACATCGACGACACCACGAAGCAATGGATCTACACCTCCTTCATCACTTCCTTTCTCCTGACGTTCGTCGTTATGCACGAAGCCTCCGGCTTGAGCGCAGACAACCTCCTTTCCATCTACCGGGCGGATGCCATTCGCTTCTGGCCCCTGGGCATTCCCACGCAGTGGAGCCGCGTGGCGGTCATCGGCCTGGGCTCGATCTACCTCCTGTCCCTCGGCGCGGCGAGCCGACGCCTGCTTCGGACCACCCGTGCCATCGAACTACTGCCCGCTGCGGCCCTGGCGGGAACCCAGGCCCTCTGGTTCCTCGTGCCCTTCGTCCTTCGTCACGCCCAGGTCACCACGGGCCTAGAACCCCTCGACTGGGATTTTCGCCTCCACTATTTCGTCTGGATCGCCCTCGGCCACGCCATCCAGTACCTGTGGATCACGAGCTACTACGCGCGGCAGTCCGGAAAATGGCCGGGGCTTGCGCGCTACTACGGCAAGGTGAGCGTTTCGGGAATCGCCCTGTGGACACTGCCTCTCCTGCTCTTTACCTCGACTTTCGCGGGCGGCCCGTCCTTCGAGGCGGGACTCGGAATCCTCGTGGCCTCCGCCGTGAACATCCACCACTTCGTCCTGGACGGAGCGATCTGGAAACTCCGTCACCACAAGATCGGCCGCGTCCTGCTGCGGGAAGACAGCGCCGAGCCGACAGCGGAGTATTCCGGCCCTCGCGCGTGGCTCCCGCGCCGCTCCCTGGTGTGGTCGGTGGCGACGGCGGGTGCGGCCGTCGCGGTAGCCGGCTTCTGGCTGGAAGAGTTCACCTTCCCAGGGGCCCTGCACCGCGGCGACTGGGTTGGAGCCGAACGCTCCGTGGATACCTTGAAATGGCTGGGGCGCGACTCCGCAGAAAAACGCCGACACCTGGGCCGACAGTGGGTCGATGCGGGGGACGATTCCGCGGCCCTCGCACAACTCGAGGCGAGTGCGACCCTGCGTCCCCACCCCCAATCCTTCACGACCATTGGCCAACTCCGAAGTCGCCGAAACGAATGGTCCCGGGCCCTGGACGCGTTCGAGTCCGCCCTGAGCCTGGCCCCGGACCAACCGGACATCCTTCGCCTCGCCCGGGTCGCGGCACACCGAACGGGAAACACGGCTCGTGCCGAAGAACTGGGCGCGCGATCCTCAGCCCTCGGGGTCGAAGTTCAAGGCTCCGACGGAGCCGCCTCTTCTTCACGCGATCGAAATTCTTCGAGGAATGCGCCGTAATCGAGGGGCATATGGCGCCCCACGCCTGCAGCGACCCGATACACGCGTGAATCTCCGGGGCGGCGGGCGATGATCCCCTGGGCGGAATCGCGGTGGCCAAAATGCACCTCGGCAAGCGGTCGCGGACGCCCGTCGTCTCCCGGCGCCCCGTACACGCGGTACGTCACCGCCGCCGGCTTCAGACCCAGCCCCACCCACTCCGCGGGACCGGCTTCCTCGGCCACGATTTCCGAAGCCTGCAGATTCGCCAGGGCCGAGATCGCCCGCGACGGCGCTCCGGCGATCATGGATTCGGGGGTCATGGGCTCCCAACCTTCCGAACTCCGCTCCATTCCCACGGTGATGGCCCCGCCGGAACGCGGCCGGAATACCGCCTCGTAGAAAGCGACCTCGCGGGGGTCGAAGCCGGCGAGTTGCTTCTTTCGGAAATCATCCAGTGCACGCGGCAACTCGAAAAGGCGCTCCGCTTCGACCTCGAAGAGAGCGTCCCGGTCTCCACGGACCAATCGGCCTCGCCCCCCGGCCGTCGCTGCAATCGCCAGTCGAGAACGGCGCGGCGACTCGGAATTGCCCCACTCCAGGACGATTTCGGTCTCCGGCGTCTCTGCGGCCGCCACCTGGGACGCATCCGGCCGATCAATAAAGGCCATCGCCCGGAGAAAGGAGAGCGTCGACAAAAGGCCTCCGACCTCGCCGGGATCCGCCGCGGCTTCGATCGGAGAAACGATCTTCCACCCCTCTGCATCTCGTTCCAGGACCACGGCGCGCGAGTCCGCTCCCGAGATCGTAACTCGGTGAACGTCGGGCGCATCGAAGGCCAGAACCCGGCCGTCTCGCAATCCTTCGAGACTGCCCTGGGCAAAACGAACAAGCCGTTGTGACGGCACCACGAAGATTTCACCGTCTTCTTCCGTGGCCACGTAGGTATTTGCGCCGACCGGAGTAGGCCCTCCAATTCGCATGCGGTGCCGGGCGCCATCCATCACGAAAAAAACCTCGGACGCCTCTTCGCCCAGCCCATAGATCGATGGTTCCCGGGGCGACGCGATCACCGCCGCGCTCTCCACGCGAACCAGTGCCTGGGCCAGCGAATCCAGCACGTCCCCCCGCGCCGGAGCCTCCACCGGGTCGACCACCCACCAGCGCCCCCCCCGCCGGTCGGCGCGTACCCGTGAGCCGTCTCCCGTTGTGTGTGAAATGGAATAGATCGGTTACGGATCTTCGGGGAGACCGGAAAAAATGCGGTCCTTCCCCGGCAGGACTTCGTCTTCGGAAGGCCCTTCCACAAAGAACACGACGGCCCCCAGCAAGAGCGCGACAACCACCAACCCTAGGCTCGTGCGGGGTGACACGGCGTCAACCGCTCCGGCGCGAACGCCGCCACCACCACGCCAACACGCCGATCAAGGCGATCGCCTGGGGCAGAGCGAAGAGGGAGGCGAACTGGATACGGCCAAATTGCTCCGTGGAAAGTTGAAACCGGGACGCCCGGGAGCGGTTCGGGCGCACGGTAATGGCGTCCTCATCGCCCACCAGCCAGTTCACCGCGTTGACGAAGAGATCGCGATTCCGGTAGATCTCGATGTATTCGTTCGTTGCGAAGTCCGAATCGCCAAAGACCACGATCCGTCCCGGCGTTCCCACGTCGACTTCCGGCACCCCGACGACGGCAAGCGGCACGGGGCCCATGGCATCGTCGGCACCGTACTCGGCGCGGCCGGTCGCGGCCCATCCCTCGAGATCGCGCTCGGCCCAGGCCTCCTTCCCGGAATAGACGAGCGTTTCGAGATCGCGCACATCGCGGCTCACGAGGTCGACGCTGCGGGCCATGTGAAAAAGGGTCGGTTCACGAAGCTCCCGGGTAATGGCATGATCCGCGTACTGCCCGGCAAAGGGACTCGTCGCCCGGCCCACCAGTGCAAGCTCGGGATCCACGACGACATCGTCTCCCATGCGGATGCCCCATTCTCGAAGATCGTCGTAGAGATCGGTTCGCGCGCGCGGGTCGATCAGGACGAGCAGCGACCCTCCCCGTTCGACGTACCGGTGAAGCGCGGCGCGCTCCTCCGGCAGGAACAGGCGCGTGGGTCCGGCGATGATCACGACGCTCGCGTCCTCGGGCACCTCGGCCACAGCCGCCAGCAGGTGGGAAAGCACCCGGTAGGTTTCGTTCACGAGTGAGGCGGCCGCCCGCTGGTAGCCACGGGGCTCAAGCGACTCCTCCCCCCGGATTCGTCTCTCGTTGTGTCCCTCGAGAAAATAGGCCGCCTTGTTCGAGCTCCGAACGAGGCGGACAAGCGCCTGGGTGAGCGCCACTTCGTCAAAGATCCGGACGTCGACCTTTTCATCCCCCATCTCGATGCGGACCCACCCCCGAGAGAGGTCCTCGCCCGCCAGTTCCATGGTCTCCACCACGTCCGGGCGCTCGTTGGGGTCGATGAATTCGAGATCCACGCGTTCCGTCGCGATCGCGTAGCGCTCCAACAGGTCCCGGAACGCGGGCGCATCCAGGGGGTTGAACAAGGCTGTCATCCGGACATCCCGGTCGAGCCCCTCCAGCAATTCGAGGCTCTGGGGCGAAAGGGTGTGGACCCCCTGCTCGCTCCAATCGAAGCGAACCGGGTAACGCGTCGCGAGGACCGCGAGAATGGCCAGGATGGCGATCGAAGCGACCGCGGAAATCACGGCACTCGTGCCGTATTTTCCAGCGCGCCGTGTCGCCCCGGACCGCAGGCGTTCGCGCAGCGTCTCGACGCTGGCCAGCGCCGCGATGGCGAGACACCCGAAGCCGATTCCGAGGTTGGCCCCCACCCACCAAAGCGGAAGGCTGGACTGCGCCGCCCACAAGAGGACCGTGAGAAGCCCGAAGACCGTGAAGACCCCGCCCAGGGCGCCCACCAACGCAGCCCAGTTTCTCACTTCAGCGCCACCTCACGGATTCGACGGCGGTCTTCGCAAGAACCAGGAAAGCCAACGGAAACGCGAAGAAATAGAACAGGTCGCCCGAATCGATCCAGCCCTTCGCGATCTGCTCAAAGTGCCCCGCGGTCGAGATCCATCGCAACGTCGACGCGACCGCCCCGCCGCCGCCAAAGGTGTCGCCAGAGGCGCCGAGTTCGGCGATGAAGGGAAGCATCATCAGCGTCAGCAAGATCCCGAACGCGACGAAGAAGGCCACGAGATAGTTCCGCGTGAGCGACGAAGCAAAAAGACCCACCGCCACGTAGGAAAGACTCACGAGGAAGAGACCGAGAATCCCGGCGAGGGTCTTGCCGACCTCGGGATCGCCGTACACAAAGAGGAGCGCAGGATAGAAGGCCACGATCAAGGTCATGACGAACACGAACGAGGCCCCGGCGAGGTACTTCCCCACGACGATCTCCCAGATCGAAAGAGGGCTCGTCAGCAGCAACTCCTCCGTCCGGTTCGCCTTTTCTCCCGCGAGAAGCCCCATGGAGATACCGGGGATGGCAAAGACGAGAACGATCCACATCGTGCCAAAAAAGGGCATCAGCAGGTGGTCGTTCAAGTTCCAGTCACGCAACTCGTCAAACGCCCCCAACTCCTGGAGCTGCTCGACCTGGTTTCCGAATTGGATCACTTCGGAAAGGAAGAAGAAGCCCGCCAGGACGGACCAGAGAGTCAGCACCACGTACGCCACGGGAGACACAAAGAGCGATCGGAGTTCGCGACCGGCAATCGCGCCCACGTGCCTCACGAAACCCTTCCTTTCGCGACCGAAGCGTCGGCCGATACGACCTGGGCGAAGACATCCTCCAGGGAACGCCCACCGGCGGTCAACTCCTCGATAGGAGCGTCGAGCGCCTTGCGTCCCCGATCGATCAGGATGACCCGCTGACACAGGGCCTCGACCTCGCGCAAGACGTGGGTACTGAGGACAACCGTCTGCCGCCGCGCAGCCCCTCCTTCGGCCAGCCCCGTGATCAGCGTGCGAATCTCGCGGACCTGGAGCGGGTCGAGGCCCACCGTCGGCTCGTCGAGTACGAGAACCGGGGGCTCGGCGAGAATCGCCTGGGCGATCCCCACCCGCTGGCGAAACCCCCGGGAGAGCGAAGAGATCACCTGGGCCCGGACCTCCACCAGGGCACACCGTTCGAGCGCCTCGTCGATCGCCTCGCGACGATGGGTTCGGGGCACGTCGCGAATCCGGGCAACGAACCGAAGGTACGACTCGACGGTCATCTCCGGGTAGAGGGGCGGACTCTCGGGCAAGTACCCCACGGACCGACGCGCCGCGAGCGACGCGTCGAAAATGTCGTGACCCGCGATCCGGGCGGACCCCTCGGTGGGGGGAAGAAAACCGGTGAGCATCCGCATGGTCGTGGTCTTGCCGGCACCGTTGGGCCCCAGAAAACCCACGACTTCTCCCGGGCGAATCGAGAACGTGATGTCCTCGACCGCCCAGCGATCTCCGTAGCGCTTGGAAAGTCCCGCGGCTTCGATCGCCCACGACGTTGCCGGGGTGCCCCCGGGTTCAGAAACCACGGCGCCCCCCCCAGGATCGGCCGCGCGGGGAAGGGGCTTTTGTTCCAATGACATGCCGGGGTGCCGATCCTTCCATGGGCGAGGCGACATGATACGGCGGGGCTTCCGCAGTCGCACCCAAAGCCCCTCTCCGCCCGTCTCTGGCGACGCGTTTCCCAGGCGGCATACTTCCCCCATGCAATCCCCCATTCAATCCCGGTGGGCCCATCGAATATCATTCGCCGTTGCCCTCTCGGGCGCGATCTTGGCCGCCACCCAGGGAGCGGCGGAAACGGTTCCGGGGCCTCCGATTCCCGGAGCCACCTCCTCCTGGATCGGAGCCTGGTGCCCAGCGACCGGCTGCACCGGGTCTCTCGCTGAATCGTGGATCGAGGCAAGCGCCTTCGGACTCGCAGCCATCGGCGCAATTCTCTGGGCGGGCCGTTCTTCCGCTTCGCAGGACTAACGCCGGCTCGCTCATGCGAATCGCTCTCGTCGTCGAGCGCTTCGAACCCCATGGAGGCGGAGTGGAATCCGCGTCCTGGCAAATCGCCCACGGGCTTGCCGCCGCGGGAGAGGAGGTCCACGTATTCAGTCGCCAGGCCGGGGACACCTCGGCTGTATCGGTGCACCGGGTCTCCGCACCCACGTTCTGGCAACCGCTTCGCCTGGCACTTTTTTCCTCGCGTGCACGACGCGCGCTCGAGGACTCGACGTTCGACGTGGTCCATTCGTTCAGCCGAACGCGCCACCAGGACATTTTTCACGCCGGCGGGGGAAGCCACGCCGAGTACATGCGTCTCAGCTATGGCCCCCTCGGAGCCCTGGCTCGACGCCTCTCGCCGCGCCATGCCCTTCAACTCTTCATGGAACGGAAAATTTTCGCGGATCCTCACCAACTCATTCAATGCGTGTCGCCGATGGTGCGCGACGACATCGCTCGCGGCTACGACGTCCCGGA